>CAZCJY010000275.1:0-3458 GCA_964498975.1 uncultured Methylocystis sp. | reverse complement strand
GGCTGCCCCTGATAGTTGGAAATCAAGTCAGGCGCGAACAGGTCGCACACACGGCTCGCATCGCCGGCGTTGAAGGCGCGGCGCCAGGACTCTAGCGCTTGGCGAATCTGTCGCTGCGTCCCCGTCGTATCTTGCGCCGCCGCAGGAAGGGCGGCGAGCGCCAGGCAGGACGACAGTCCCAGGACTCGCCTCATCATTCGCAAAGGCGGCGCGAGATTGCGCGGCCGGCCGATCAAGTCGGCCAGTCGATGAAGCTCTTCCCAGGAAAGATGTCGCGTGAAGCGCCCGCGCATTGGCGCGAATTCACTGAGCGCTCGGCTTTCCCATGGCGTCCTTGACGCATTTTTTCGTGAAGCTCTTTCGGGCGGCTCCAGCGAGCTTCTTTTCAGTCGCGGCCGCGTCGCAAGCGCTCGCGGCGGCGTCTCGCTCGCACTTTTTCATGAAGCTGGTGAGCGCAGCGCCAGCGAGCTTCTTTTCAGTCGCCTTGGCGGCGCAGTCTGGAGCCGCGGGAGCAGTCGCGCCGGGAGGGGGAGAGGCAGTTGGGGCCTGGGCGTAAACGCCGGCGGAAACTAAAATGGCGGCGGCGCAGATGGAAGCGCTCAGAATCTTTCTCAGCATGTCGCTCTCCTCAGAAAGTGGCCCGCCCAATATGCGCGAAGAGATTGAGGGAGGCGAGGGGCGAAATCCCTGCGCCTTGGCTTTGGCGTCGGCGGGGCTCATGCGCTTCAAAATGGCGCGACGGGCCGTTTGTTGCATTTTGCTCTGCAGGTCTAAAGTCGCCTTTGACTCATCAATGTGGGATCGATGCCCATGCCATTATTCAAACGAGCGCTCGCTACTTCTATTCTGCCGGCGGCCATCCTAAGTTTTCTTCCCGTCGCGGCTCATTCCGGCCAGCTCGATTGCGGATCGTTCGAACCCAACAATAAGATCGCGGCTGCGCGAATAGTAACGACAGAAGCAAGGCTCAACTTCATCGCTGGCCCCAGCAAACGTATGCCCGAGTGTCCGTCGCCCATGAGCGCATGCAGGCTCAAAGCGTTCGTTGTGGCGGGAGACGAGGTTCTCATAGATTTGGCGGACGGTCCTTTTCTTTGTGCGACATTCAAGTCCGCAGGCGGGATGGAGACGAGAGGCTTGCTTCCTCGCCAAGCGATCCAGCTCTCGCCGCCGGAGACCGCGACCACGGCAAAATGGGATGGCGAATGGCGGCGCGATCGGGAGGCCGAGATCGTGCTCAAATCTAAGAGCGATGTCGTGAGCGTTTCGGGCAACGCGACCTGGGGTGGGGGCGACCCGGCGCGCGTCAAACGGGGCGCGGTTAATACAGGCGAGCTCGATGGGAAGGGCAAACCGCGCGATCAAACTCTGGCCATCGGTTATGATCCGCTTCGATCGGACTTGCCTGCGCCGGATGCGGCGACCGACGGCTGTGCGGCGCGATTATCGCTTTATGGTCGATATCTCGTGGTCGAAGATAATGGGGGCTGCGGGGGTATGAATGTAACGTTCTCAGGTCTCTATGTGCGAGCGGGCGGGCAATAAGGACAGGCGGCGCATCGGCGAGGAGGTTGCGTGAACGCGACAGGACGCCTCGCCGCTATGATCGACACTCCGGCCACTCCGGCATGATCTGCACAACAAGCCACGCGACGCCGACGTCGCGCATGCGGCGCGCCGACCGGCGGCGCTGGTCGGGATCACATCAAGGTGAGGACAGGCCGACAATGCCTCGCTTGAATAGTGAGCGGGGTGAGATTCCGCGGCTGATCAATCGGGTCGACGAGCCGGTGGGGCTCGGCCCAGGAATGGCGCTGCGCGAACCTTCCGCACATGACCGGAGCATAGCAGGAGCAGGCGAGGCCGGGACGCTGTGAGGCCTTTTACATATGGGGCGACATTGTGGCGCTTGCGCCACAGTTACGCCAAAAAGCGACGCGTTCGCCTTGTGCAGCGTTCATTTCCTTTGACTGTGCGACGTTGGCTAATTTTTTCTACTCGACGACGGCGCCTTGAATTCGCCGACCGCACGATAGGCCGCCATGGCCGCCAATCCTTTTACAGCAAGCTTTAGCCGGTAACACAACTAGGGTCATATCGGCGATCTGCCTGTGGGCGACGTCCTCCCTGTCGCGCAAGCCGATGGTCGATATGGGGCGCAGGCCGAAGGCTTCCTAGACCTTTGGCCGCATGGGGGCGGCCGCCGGGCGAGGGGGCCCGGCGGCCGTTTCCGTTTCAGGGGCGTTGACGCCTAGCATCTCCGGGCATAATGATTATCTGAATTTGAAGTCATTAAGGTTGACGGCGCTTCACATCGCAACTGCGTTGCGTGTCGCTCGTCGAATCACAAGCTTTGCTGCGCGACGCTTCGCAGCGCGCAAGCACACGTCCCAATTAGGGGTTGAAACGAACGGGCGCAAACCAAGGCCCCCCAGCCCCCGTCTGTTCGTTTCGCGCGCTCGTCTTGGCGTTACGCCGTGAGGCGCGGCCTCCGGTACGGATCAACGGCCGGAGGCCGTTGCGCGACACAGGCCCCAATCCCTTGGGAGCCAGTCGGCCGCCGTAACCTGGTCGGGCCGATCCGGCATGAGATGAACGTCGCGCTAGCTGCACGTTGAGCACACGAAGCGCCGCGATCGCGCACTGCGTTCGGTTCAGATCGATTTTAGACGATCGCCATGACGCCGACGATTATCGTCAGGCCAACGAGCATTGCTATCAGGGCGTATTCCGGCGCAGTGGCGCCGCTTTTATTGCGGACAAATGACCCGAAGAAATTTTTCACCGCAGACCTCATTTGTCGCACAAGTCACCTCAACCGATTGGTCAGTTTCGCAATAATCACAATTAGCGCTATGTGGTTTCGCACACTTTAGCCTGACGCCAGAGTGTTGGTCTGCGAATTAATCGCAGTCGATTTCGGCGGCGATCGCGCGAACATGATGAAGCGCGTCAGAGGCGCCGTGCGCATGGCGTCAAAGGCGCGCTTGCCGCCGAACTCAGGCGGCAGCACTCCTTCAGCCTGACGATCGGCGACTGTCGGAGGGGCGGGGCGTTTGGCGGGCATCGCACCGCGTCTACGGTCCGGCCCTCAGCATGATGCGCAGGACCAGGCATATCCCAACGATCAGGCCGACGATGCCAATCGTGTGTTCGACCATTTTCGTGCTCGGCTCCGATGAGCCCGGCCTGGAGTCATTAGTTTCAGTTTCGGGACGCGACCGGGGACCGGAAAGAACGAGTTTACGCGACAACTTAACGCCAATACGGGCACGCTACGCTCCAGTTCCCGGCGCCTCCCCTTAGTCGCGGAGCATTGAACTCCGCTCCAATTCAACGAATAAGTGGGTGGTTCGGTTCCGTGGGAAAGACGGCCCGCGCGTGTGCGATTGTCCGCTCAAATCCATCTCAAGCGCCGCTCGAAAGGCGTCTCAAGCACAGCGCGCACACGCTATTCC
>CAZCJY010000274.1:0-3493 GCA_964498975.1 uncultured Methylocystis sp. | reverse complement strand
TACCGGCGCCGTGAACATGCTGATTGATATAAGGGAGCGTAGGCGCGCCGAGCAAGTAGGCCAGTTGCTTGCCTCGATCATCGAGTCCTCTGACGACGCAATTCTGAGCAAGACTCTCGATGGCATGATCATCACCTGGAACCGCGGCGCAGAACGCCTTTTCGGCTATACGGCTGAAGAAGTCGTCGGCAAGTCGGTCACGATTCTAATTCCCCAGAATCGCCACGACGAGGAGCCCAAAATCCTCGAGCGCATCGCGCGCGGGGAGCGCATCGAGTACTACGAAACCATTCGTCGGCGTAAAGATGGCTCCCTGATCGACATTTCGCTGTCAGTGTCGCCAATCAAGGACGCTGACGGTAAAGTCATTGGCGCATCGAAAATCGCCCGCGACATCAGCGAGCGAAGGCGAGCACGGGAACAGCAGGACCTCCTCCTCAAGGAGATGAGTCACCGCGTCAAGAACTTGTTCGCGGTTACAAGTAGCCTTGTGGCAATGAGTGCACGGTCTGCGCGCACGCCGGAGGAAATGGCCACGGCTGTTCGAGCGAGACTGGGTGCGCTCACGCGGGCCCATGAATTAACGCGGCCCGGCCTTACCGACGGCGGAGATAGAGCCGAGCGGAACACGACATTGCACGATCTCCTTGGTGCAATTTTCGCTCCCTACGTCGATCCAGAATTCGCTGGGGACCACGAGCGCGTCATTATTAGCGGTCCCGACGTGTCCATCAGCGGGCGTGCTGTCACGAGCCTTGCCCTTGTTCTGCATGAGTTTGCGACAAATGCAGCGAAATACGGGGCGCTATCTTCTCCAGAAGGCTATATTTGCGTGGACTGCACTTTCTCCTCGGATAACAAGGAACTGGTGCTGACCTGGAAGGAGTGCGGCGGACCAGCCGTGAAGCGATGCCCCGAAGGCGAAGGTTTCGGCAGCAGGCTCGCCCGTCAGATCATCAACGGTCAGTTTGGTGGTCACCTTTCGCACAACTGGCGCCGCGAAGGATTGACCATGTATGTTTTGATTAAAGTGGAGAATCTCGGGAACTGACGGAAATCGTCCGCCATATCAATCGCCTCGCGCATCGGCGGTTGGCCGCGTCACCTATGGGCAGAGCGGATGAAGCAAGCTTGTTCGCACGCTTCGCCCCGAGCACGCTCACCGGGAATAGGGGCTCGCGCCGGTCTGCGGAGCGTAATGTCGGCTGCGTTGGCCGATGTGAAGCAAATAGCAGAGTCATTCTATACTGAATTGCCTATGATGATTATTTTTTCTATTTAGGAACTGATAATATTTCAAACCGTTTCGATTAATGAAAGCCCGCACAATGCAGGCCCCACACGTGGAGAATACTATGACAAATACGAATCCGAACCAGCGGCCCGACGAGGGCGATCAGGGCGGAAGGCAATCCGAACAGGAGCGCCAGAACCCGGAGCATCAGCAGAACGAGGAAGAGCGGCGTCGGCAGCAGCGCGAGCAACAGCAGCAGGGCGATATGCCTGGCGAGGGCATACAGGAGAAGAATCGCTAAGGCGCGGCGCTGAAGTGAAGGGGCCGAGCCCCATCGGCCCCTTCTTTCCCCTCGAGATGTCTTATCCAGGATGCATACAATGCAGAACGCAAATCAATCGGTCAGTCCTTCGATGAGGGATGACGAGAGCGGTGGCGGTTCCCGCGTCGGGGAATCGGCGTTCGGGGTCGCCGAGGATGCCGCAGGCTTCGCCAAGAGGAATGTCGACAAGGTCCGCGAGTTCGCAGACAAGAAGGCAGAGGAGCTGGTCACGTGGGTCAAAGTTAGACCCATCCCAAGCGTTCTGATTGGTGTCGCACTTGGATTCTTGCTTGGAAGATTCTCGCGCAGGTAGCCTCCGAAATTGAGTCTTCCCACCTGCGCACTGCCAACTACAAATAGCGTTCTTGAAGGAGTGACCAAATGCCTACCGCCCGTCACGAGTCTGAAGCTAGGCGCGTGCAACCGACTAAGTCCAAGAATGCACTGGTCCTTCTCCGGAAGGATCACAAGCTGATCTCCGATATGTTCGATGAGTTCGAGCGGAAGGCGTCGAGCGGGAGTGAGGAAACCAAGAGGCGGATCGCGCGCAAGATATGCACTGAACTCAAAGCCCACGCGACGATCGAGGAGGAAATCTTCTATCCCGCACTTCGTGAGGCATTCCCGGAGCACGAGGATGTGCTCGATGAGGCCGAGGTAGAGCATCAGTCGGCAAAAGAGCTCATCGTCCAAATCGAGAAAGGCGAGGATCACCGCCTGTTCGATGCTAAAGTCGCGGTGCTCGGCGAGTACATCAAGCACCACGTTCGTGAGGAACACGCGCTCTTCGTCAAGGTCGGGAAATCGCGCAAGATCGACTTCGAGGAACTTGGCGCCAGGCTGCTGGAGCGCAAGCTCAGCCTAACGCCAGCCGAAGCAAACTAGACCGATGCGCGGCATGCTGTTGTGGATGTTAGGCATCCCACTGCCGATCATCATAGTACTTTATCTCGTCGGTGTGCTGTGAATGCGTACACGGCGAGATCGCTAACTCCAGCGGCGTCAAGCGCGTTCGCATCGCCGAAGCGCTGGGCTATCGGCGCGTTGCAATCGCCTAGCGCTTCGCAGCTTCTAAGAAGCCTTCGAGCAGTGCTCGATGTGCGCGCCCGGTTGCCAGGTTCCTCGTTCATACCGCTGCCGCTGAGTTTGTTCGAACACCCGTACGCGAAGCAATTTGCTCGTATCGCTCGCGTTGAATCTGGCGCACGTGCGCGACGCGCGCCGCGACTCACGCAGAGTTTTCGCCCGGCGACGTGATACAGCGGGCACATCGACGTGCAGATCAATGCGATCCAACAACCTGGGGATGCATCATCCAGGTACCCGCATTTGCATTCTCGAGATAGAAAGCGGTCTTCGCGTTTTCACGATGGCTTGCGCGAATGGCAAAAAGGCAACGAGAGCCCAACGGCCCTAGTCGAATTCCGCCGCGTGTTGCGCGAACCAGCCCCACAGAAACTCGGCGTAGCTGCGGCAAACATAGACGTCGAAGCTCGGGCTTTGGTCGACCCTATGAAGAAGAACGTGCAGGCGCGCCAGCGACGTGGCCGTCACGCGGCCGGGTTTCATCGCCGCTGAATCCAGATCGATCGCACAGCCCTTGACCAGTAGCGCGCTTGCGGCGCCGGCGACGCGGAGTACGGTGCGCGCATCGCTGACATCGGTTATCGCCGCGGTGCCCGCAGCGGCCCGCTCGAGTTGCGTCAGGAGCAGAGTTTGGGTTGCCCGCTCACCGACCACAAGCCAGCGCTCCGGCCCGCACCAGAGCGTCGTGCGTACGCCGGCTTGTGCCGTGTTGGCCGGCGGCAGCGTGAGCCCGAGGCACGCTTCGATGTCTGCCCGCGCCAACGGCACGCGCGGGATGGCCGCGATCTCCACCATTGCAAGCGGCCAGCGTTCGGTGACGCCGACCCCGGCTGCCGCGGTGCGGCCTGCTC
>CAZCJY010000273.1:0-3506 GCA_964498975.1 uncultured Methylocystis sp. | reverse complement strand
GCGCTCGACTATTGGGACCGCAGCGCCCCGTTGCCGGCGGCGCCCGCCAAGCGCTATTCATGGCCGGAGGCGCGCGACATCGTGCTTGGCGCCTATAAGGGCTTCGCGCCGCGCATGGCGGAAATCGCCGGCCGCTTCTTCGACGATAACTGGATCGACGCGCCAGTGCGGCCTGGCAAGGCGCCGGGCGCCTTTTCGCATCCGACCGTGCCGTCCGCCCATCCCTATGTGTTGCTCAATTTTCAGGGCAAGACGCGCGACGTGATGACGCTCGCGCATGAACTCGGCCATGGCGTGCATCAAGTGCTCGCGGCGCGTCAGGGCGCGCTCATGGCGCCCACGCCGCTGACGCTCGCGGAAACCGCTTCGGTCTTCGGCGAGATGCTGACCTTCCGCGCGCTCATCGCCCAGGCCCCCGACAAGATGCAAAAGCGCGCGCTGCTCGCGTCCAAGGTCGAGGACATGATCAACACCGTCGTGCGGCAGATGGCCTTCTATGCTTTCGAGCGCAAGGTGCATAATGCGCGGCGCGAGGGCGAACTGACCGCCGATCAGATTTGCGAATTATGGATGAGCGTGCAGGCAGAGAGCCTCGGGCCCTCGATTCGCCTCGGCCCCGGCTATGAGACCTTCTGGGCCTATATTCCGCATTTCATCCATTCGCCTTTTTATGTTTACGCATACGCCTTCGGCGATTGCCTGGTGAATTCGCTCTATGGCGTTTATCAAAAGGCGCATGATGGCTTCGCCGAGCGCTATTTCGCGTTGCTCGAAGCCGGCGGCGCGAAGCCTTACGACGAACTGCTGAAGCCCTTCGGCCTCGATGCGCGCGATCCGGCGTTCTGGAACATCGGCCTGGAGATGATCGAGGGCCTGATTGGCGAACTAGAGGCGATGGAAGACGTTTAGGCTTTCTACGCGCAAAAAAACGCCGGCGAAAGCCGGCGTTTTTTGTTGTATGAGGTCGCTTATTGCAGACCGGCCCGGATCGTGAGCTTGTCGCCGTCGCAAGCGGCTTCGCCGCTGAACACGCGACCGCCGTCGAGCGGCTTGCCGGTCCATACGCAGTTCTTCTTGCTGTCGGTGCGATCGACGAGCTTGAGCGTGTAAACGCCGCCCGCGAGTTCGCCTTCGAGCTTGTAGGTCAGCGTGGAGCCGTTATCGAGCTGCATTTCGCCCTTGCCGGAAACCTTGTCGCCTTCCGTGGCGACAGTCCATGTGCCCTGCGCGCGCTTGATGCCCGCAGCATTCGCTTCAGTCACATTCCACTGCGCCGCATAGGCAGATGCGCTAAAGGCGACGGCGGCAAGGGCCGTCGTCAAAGCAAGCTTGATCATTTGTTGTGCTCCCATAGAGTGTTGTGATGAGCAGCATCATCGGCCGCAGCGCCAACTGGGGCTTGTGAAATGCGGCTATCAAGCCTTTTTGCGTCCAGGCGCTTCAATGCGCGAACGACGGCGGCACATCACGTGATATGCCGCTGGATGTCAATTAATTTCGCCCAAAGCGACGTCAAGCGATCCACGTCAAAGGAACGTCACATGATCGAAGAAGACTGGCGTCGCGTCGACGATTACATCGCTGCGTCGCTGATTTCGAAGGAAGAAAGCCAGGCCGAAACGCTTGCGGCTAATGCGCGCGCCCAGCTGCCGGCGATCGATGTTTCGCCGCCGCAAGGTAAATTGTTGCATCTGCTCGCATGCGCCATTGGCGCGACGCGCATCCTCGAAATCGGAACGCTTGGCGGCTATTCGACGATCTGGCTGGCGCGCGCGGTTGGCGAGAAGGGAAATGTCGTCACCATTGAATTTGAGCCGCGCCATGCGGAGACCGCGCGCGCTAACATTGCCCGCGAGGGGCTGAGCGGCAGGGTCGATTTGCGCGTCGGCGCGGCGCTCGACGTTTTGCCGCGTTTGGAGGCTGAGCAGCCGGAGCCCTTCGACTTCGCCTTCATCGACGCGGACAAGGCCAATAACGCCGCCTATTTCGGCTGGGCGTTGAAACTCTCTCGCCCCGGCGGCTTGATCATCGTCGACAATGTCGTGCGCGATGGCGCGGTCGCCGATCCGTTGACGAAAGACGACGGCGCGCTTGGCGCCCGCGCGCTGTTCGCCGCCGTCGCCGCCGAGCCGCGCGTGAGCGCGACGGCGGTGCAGACGGTCGGCGCCAAAGGGTGGGACGGCTTTCTCATCGCACGCGTCAAATGACACGCATCCGCCTTCGCCACGTCTGACAAACAAGTTCTGATCGAAAGAGCCTCGCGACTCTTTATTTCAGAACTTGTTTTCGCTTCAGACGCTGTCGAAGACGCGCTTGCGGGCGCGCTTGCGCGGCAAAGGCGCGCCGTCGGCGCCGAAAAAGGCCGCCTCCACCCGCTTGCCGCTGTCGTCATAGCGCCAGGAGATGCGCGCCGCGCCGACGTCCTTGCGCACCGTGGGCTTTCCCTCGGCGTTGAAATAGGCCTCTTCGACCTGGTTGCCCTTTGCGTCATAGCAGCGCGCGACGCGGGCGGCGCCAAGACTCTTGCGCTTGATCGGCCGTCCATCCGCGTCGAAATAGGTCTCCACGACCTCGACGCGGCCGCGCGCCGGCGCCGGATCGGCGATCGGCTCCGGGGCGAGACGAATCTCCCCTTCGCTGGGCGCGGTGAGCGCCCCATTCTGGGAGCAGCGCTGCTCCCCGGAAGCAATGCGGCGCGTCGTCTTCACGAGGCGCTGCGCCAATTGAGATTTCTGTTCCATGATCCAATGTCGCTCAGCGGTTTCGATGGCTCGTCACGGCCGCGACAGCCCTTGGGACTGCGTGGCGCTGCTCGTACTGGACGCTGACAAACGATCGATACGCGGTTCTGACGTATCCCCATGCGCGCGCTCAGGGCGGTCGCGGGGGACGGCGGGGCGTCAGATCACGACAGGGGGCGCGCGGGAGCCAAGCGGCGGCGTGGCCGCCTCGTCACGCAGGAGGGTCTCATCAAAGGCGAGTTTGACCTCGACATAGGACAGAGACGGGGGCGCCTCGCCGACGAAAGGCGAGGCGGTAGCCGCGCCGCCGCCGAGCGACGCGCAATGGACGACGCAACAGACGTCGCCATGACGCGCCGGCCGCGCTGGCGCGGCTGGGTCGCCGGAGAGGGGGCCGGACGCTTTGCTGAAGCAGATGGCGTTGGAAAGAAGGCCGGAAGCCGCGCGGCCGCTCGCCGATACGTTGACAGCGAAGCCTTGTAAAACAAGCAGATAGGCGACGAGCAGCGTGGCCGCCGTCGAACTGAACTGCCAATTTCTGGTGTCGCTGCGCGCCCTCATAACATTGAGAAGCTAGTCATTGCCCCAGGCAAGGTCAATGGCCGGGTCGGGGCGCAGCCGCGGAATTCGGCCGACCGCGCCTGCGCTTATGGGCTCCACGGCCGCGCTTCATCCGGCGCGCGTTCCAGCTTTTTTTGCGCCTCGACGACTTCGGCGAGCGCGCGCAGCGCCTCCACGACCCCCGCGCCACTCGCGGACGACAGC
>CAZCJY010000272.1:0-3540 GCA_964498975.1 uncultured Methylocystis sp. | reverse complement strand
GGTTGGGGTGGGGGCATTGCGCTGGCCGCCGCCTTCGCCTGCCGCGCCCATTGCGCGGCGAGGCGTAGCGCGTCGCGCGCGCGTTTGGAGCCGTCGCTTCGCAGCCGCTCCAGCCGGTGCGAAAGATCGGCGTCGGAACCGCCCAAGCCGCGCTCGGAAAGCAGCATCGCGAGTTCGGCGGCGCATCCGGCCTCGTCGTGACGCGCCGCCTCCACCACCATGCGCGCGAGACGCGGCGCCAAAGGCAGCGCGCGCATGGCGTGGCCCATATCGGTGAGTCTACCGTCGTCATCCAGCGCGCCGAGATCGCGGTCGAGCGCAACCGCTTCCTTCCACGCCGGCGCGGGCAGCGGATCGAGCCATTTGAGCTGCGCGGGATCGTTCACGCCCCAGGCGGCGATATCCAGCGCAAGCCCGGACAAATCCGCGGCGAGAATCTCCGGCGCGGCGAAGGCGGGGAGAGACGCCGTCTGCGGCTCGTCCCACAGGCGATAGCACACGCCCGGCTCGGTGCGTCCCGCGCGGCCGCGGCGCTGATCGACGCTGGCCCGCGACGCGCGCATGGTTTCAAGTCGAGACAGGCCAATGTCCGGCTCAAAACGCGGCGTGCGCGACAACCCGCTGTCGATCACGACGCGCACGCCGTCGATGGTGAGCGACGTTTCGGCGATGGAGGTCGCGAGCACGATCTTGCGTCGCCCTGGCGGCGAGGGCGAAATGGCGCGGTCCTGCTCGCCGCGATCGAGCGCGCCATAGAGCGGCGCAATATCCACGCCGTCCAAACGCGCCTCGGCAAGCCGCGACGCGACGCGCGCAATCTCGCCCTGCCCCGGCAGAAACGTCAATATGGACCCGCGCTCTTCGCGCAGCGCGCGCATGATCGCGCGCGTCATCGCGTCTTCGATGCGCTCATTGGCGTCACGGCCAAGGTAACGCGTCTCGACGTCATAGGCGCGGCCTTCGCTGACGATCGTTTGCGCCTTCATCAGCGCCGCGACGCGCGCGCCGTCGAGCGTCGCCGACATGGCGATGAGGCGCAGATCGTCGCGCAATCCCGCTTGCGAATCGAGCGCCAGCGCGAGGCCAAGGTCGGCGTCGAGCGAGCGTTCGTGATATTCATCAAACAGCACGCTGGCGACGCCCTCCAACGACGGATCGTCGAGGATCATGCGCGCGAAGACGCCTTCGGTGACGACTTCGAGACGCGTCCTGGCGGAGACTTTCGACTCAAGCCGCATCCGCAGGCCGACCGTTTCGCCGACATTTTCGCCAAGCGTCACGGCCATGCGGTTCGCCGCCGCCCGCGCGGCGAGACGGCGCGGCTCAAGCAGGATGAGCTTGCGCCCGCGCGCCCAGTCGGCGTCGAGCAAAGCGAGCGGAACGCATGTCGTCTTGCCGGCGCCCGGCGGCGCGACGATGACGAGATTGGGCGCGCCGGCAAGCGCCGCGCTGATCGCCGGCAGCGCATCGTCGATCGGCAGGGCGTCATGCGAAGCGCGCGTCAAATCGGACTCGATGCAAAAAGGCGCCCCCTCCTGAAAAGGAAGGGGCGCCAAAGATAATCTGTTTTCTTATTACGCCGCCTGCTGGATCGCGGAGAGCTTCCACTCCTGCGGGCCGGCGCCCGCCGGTCGGCGGAAAGTCCAGGCCTCGGTGGTCTCCGTCGGCCCCGGCGAGCCGGGCGCCGGCTTGCCGGTGGCGCGATCCTCCAGCACGTCATTGAGCGCAAAGCGCATGGCGACGGTGGCGTATTCGTCGACGCCTTCGCGCCACGCCTCGGAGAGATCGCCCTGCAACAGCTTCACGTCCGAAACGCGGTTGATGACGCCCTTGCGGCGGTTCTCCTCCAATTCGTCGTCGAAATAGGAGGCCATTTCCGGCGTCGACATGCCGCGCAGCGCGCCGAGGTCCTCGCGGCTATAGGCGCCCTGCGTTTCGCCGAGCAGGCGCTCGAAGGCGTTGAAGTCCTCCGGCGCGATCTTGATCGGCGTCGCCATCGCCGCCTGCGGCGACGCGCCGGAGCCGAAGCCCGCCGCGCCAAAAGGCGCGCGCGCAGTGAAGGGCGAGGTAAAGCCCGGGCTCGGACGCTGACCCGCCCCAGCCATGGCGTTCGCATTGCGGCGCGTCCACCAGTTGAAGGCCATGCGGGCCAGGAAGACGATCAGCGCGATCTGCAACAGCAGGCCGATGACCGACATGAAGCCCATCATGCCGCCGAAGAGGCCGTGGCCCGTCAGCAGGCCGAAGAGGCCCGCGCCCAGCAGACCGCCGGCGAGACCGCCGAGCATACCGCGACCGAAAGCGCCGCCAAAGGCGCCTTGCTGCGACATCGGCCCGGCCATGCCCGGCGACGGGCGCGGCGTGACGCTGCGCTCGAAGGGTGAGGCCTGACCCGGCATGGTGCGGGTCGACGGTGGCGCCGACCAGCTGCGCGAACCACGGCTGCCAAAGCTGCCGCCGCCGCCCATCCGCGCCTCGGCGATGGCCGGCGCAAGGGCGAGCAAGGCGGCGAGCGCGAGAGAAATCAGCGATCCGCGCTTGAGCGCGAAGAAACGCGACATTGTTTCATTCCCCATCTGTCGGGAAGCGACGCTCCCCCAGCGAGGCAATATATAGGGGGCGCGTGACGCCCCCGCAAAGGCTGGGGCGGGAGAATCGGTCACCGTCGGCAGTGGAGGCAGGTGAACGGCCATGCCGAGACGCTGGCGGAAAATACTCCCCCCCAAGGGGGAGGGTAGTCCCCAGCTTTCACGAGGGCGGCCAAGACTTTTCGACCTTGAGTGATTAAACCGGCGAGATGCGTCAATATCTCGATCTTCTCGACAAAGCGCTGCGCGAGGGCGCGCGCAAGGAAGACCGCACCGGCACCGGGACGCTGTCGCTCTTTGGCCATCAGATGCGCTTCGACCTCGCGCAAGGCTTTCCGCTGGTGACGACGAAGCGCGTGCATCTCAAATCAGTGATTCACGAATTGCTGTGGTTCCTGCAGGGCGACACCAACGTCAAATATCTGCGCGACAATGGCGTCACCATCTGGGACGAATGGGCAAATGAAGACGGCGAGCTCGGTCCGATCTACGGCATGCAATGGCGGCGCTGGCCCGACGGCGACAGGGATATCGACCAGCTCGCCAATGTCGTCGACGAGATCAGGCGCAATCCCTTCTCGCGCCGGCTGATCGTCTCGGCCTGGAATCCGGCGCAGGTCGAGCAAATGGCGCTGCCGCCCTGCCACTGCCTGTTCCAGTTTCATGTGGCCGAAATCGACTGCCAAAAACGCCTCTCCTGCCAGCTCTATCAGCGCTCGGCGGATGTTTTCCTGGGCGTGCCGTTCAATATCGCGAGCTATGCGCTGCTCACCCATATGGTCGCGCAGGTCACGGGCTGCGTTCCGGGCGATTTCGTGCACAGTTTCGGCGACGTGCATCTCTATCTCAACCATGTCGAACAGGCGAAGACGCAATTGTCGCGCGAACCAAAGCCCCTGCCCCGCTTGAAGCTCAGCCCGGCCGTGACCTGCGCGACCATATGGGTGAGCAG
>CAZCJY010000271.1:0-3565 GCA_964498975.1 uncultured Methylocystis sp. | reverse complement strand
CTTCATCTTCGTGTTCACGATGGGCGGCATCACCGGCGTCGTGCTCGCCAACGCCGGCGCCGACAGGCAGTTCCACGAAGGCTATTACGTCGTGGCGCACTTCCACTATACGCTGTCGCTCGGCGCGGTCTTCGCCCTTTATGCGGGATTCTACTACTGGTTCCCGAAGATGACCGGCTACATGTATTCGGAGACTCTGGCGAAGGCGAATTTCTGGCTGCTGTTCATCGGCGTGAATGTGGTGTTCTTCCCGCAGCACTTCCTTGGACTTGCCGGCATGCCGCGCCGCTACATCGACTATCCCGATGCCTACGCTCTGTGGAATATGGTGTCGTCGCTCGGCATGGTTTTCGTTACGCTCTCCGTTCTCGTGTGGCTCTATGCGATCATTGAGGCGTACCTGAAGAAGCGGGAAGCCGGCGCCAATCCCTGGGGCGCGGGCGCCACGACGCTGGAGTGGACCCTGTCCTCGCCGCCGCCGTTCCATCAATTCGAGGTGCTTCCCCGCATCTCGGGGCCGCATCAGTAACAAGACAAAGCGCCGGCGCGGGGGCCTCGCGCCGGCGTGTGACGGCCAAGCAAGGGTTCACGATTAGTGGGGGCCGTGCGCCCGAGGAATAGGCCCCTGCGACCAGGATTGTGAGCGAAGGGTCATGAGCGACGCATCCTATCTGGACGACGACCAGGCTCCGCGCATTTCGATCGCGGCGCCTTCGGACTATTTCGCGCTGCTGAAGCCGCGCGTGATGTCGCTTGTCGTGTTCACCGCGCTCGCGGGCCTGTTGCTTGCGCCCACGCCGCCGCATCCGCTCATCGCCTTTGCGTCGCTGCTGGCGATTGCGGTCGGCGCCGGCGCATCGGGCGCGCTGAACATGTGGTACGAGGCCGATCTCGACGCTGTGATGGCGCGAACGAGCAAGCGCCCGATTCCCGCCGGTCGACTCGATCCGGAGGCGGCGCTCGGCTTCGGCCTCGTGCTCGCGGCGCTCTCGGTGTTCACGCTGGGCTATGTGGCCAATTGGTTCGCAGCCTCGCTTCTGGCTTTCACCATCTTCTTTTATGTCGTGATCTACACGATGCTGCTTAAGCGCCGGACGCCGATGAACATCGTCATCGGCGGCGCCGCCGGCGCGCTTCCGCCAATGGTCGGCTTCGCCGCCGCGACGGGCGAACTCAATCTCGCGAGCGTGGTGCTCTTCGCCATCATCTTCATCTGGACGCCGCCGCATTTCTGGTCTCTCGCGCTCTTGAAGAGCGAGGATTACGCACGCGCCGGCGTCCCGATGCTGCCCAATGTCGCCGGCGAGGATCGCACGCGTCTCGAAATATTGATCTACGCGCTGGCGTTGGCGCCGCTCGGCGTCGCGCCTTGGGCGCTGGGATTTGCTTCGCTCGCCTATGGCGTCGTCTCCATCGGCTGCGGACTGGCGCTCGTTGCTCTCGCGGCGGCGGTTTTTCGCGAGCGCGAAGGCGAAGCCGCGCGACGCGCGGCGCGTCGCATGTTCTTCTTTTCGATCCTCTATCTGTTCCTTCTCTTCCTGGTCCTCGTCGTCGAACGGACGGCGCATATCTTCGCGCTGATCTAAACGGCGAAGCGATGGTGAGCGAAATGACCGACACAGACCGGACGCCGGAAGGACACAAGAGCGGAAACGCCCGCAAGGGCGTTGTGCTGACGGCCGAACAGGAGCGCAGCCGGCGCGCGCGCAATATCGCCATCGGCGTGACCGTGGCTCTGCTCGTCGTTCTGTTCTACGCGGTCACCGTCGTGAAATTCGGCGGCGCCATCGTCAACCGGACGATCTGACCATGCCCGCGCCTTCGCCACGCCGTCGTCCGCACATCGTCGCCGCGGCGCTGATCTTCGGCTCGGCGGCGATGCTCGCCCTGTCCTTCGCCTCCGTTCCGCTCTATCGCGCCTTTTGCGCCGCGACGGGATTTGGGGGCACGCCGCAGACGAATGTCGCCGGGGCGCAGACGAAGCCTGGCGAGCGCGTCCTCACGGTGCGCTTCGACGCGAATGTGGCGCGCGACCTGCCGTGGCGCTTCGAGCCGGAGGTCCCGAAACTGTCGCTGCGAACCGGCGAGACGAAGACAGTTTATTACAAGGTCGCCAATCTTTCCGACCATGAGACGAGCGGGCAGGCGGCTTATAACGTCGCGCCCGGCCAGGCCGGCGCCTTCTTCGTCAAGGTCGCCTGTTTCTGCTTCGAAGAGAAGCAGCTTGGGCCGCACGAGACCGCCGAATGGCCTGTCGTCTTCTATCTCGATCCGGCGCTCGAACAGGAAGAGGGGATGCGCCGCGTCGAAGAGATCACGCTCTCTTATTCGTTCTTCGCCGCCAAGGCGCCCGCGAAATCGAAAACGAGCGACGCAGCGGCGGAGAAGCCGAAAACTTGAGAGCGCCGCGCGGCTTCGCGCGCAAGCGCTCGCATTAATGGGAACAGGCCGGGACCGCCGGCCAATGATGAGGAAGAGCAAAATGGCGGACGGACACGCGAAACCCGAACACGACTATCATCTGGTCGATCCGAGTCCGTGGCCGATCGCGGGCGCGGTCGCGGCGCTTATCACGGCGATCGGCGCCGTCATGTGGATGGCGCAACATAAGGGCGCGCCAATCGCCGGCATGACCTTCGGCGGCATTATGTTTTTTGTCGGCTTCGCCGCCATTCTCTTGGTCATGTACGCCTGGTGGAGCGACATTATCCACGAAGCGTCGGTCGGCGGGTTTCATTCGCCGGTGGTGCGGTTGCATCACCGCTACGGCATGATCCTGTTCATTTTCTCGGAGGTGATGTTTTTCGTCGCTTGGTTCTGGGCGTTCTTCAATTCGGCGCTCTTCCCGGACGACGTGACGCAAGTGGTGCGCACCGAGTTGTTCCAGGGCGTCTGGCCGCCAAAAGGCGTCGAAGTGCTAAGCCCGTGGAAGCTGCCGCTCCTTAACACCATCATTCTGCTGAGCTCGGGCGCGACGCTCACCTGGGCGCATCACGGGCTGCTTCACGGCGATCGCGAGACGCTGAAGAAGGGGTTGATGGCGACGATCGGGCTAGGCCTGCTCTTCACGATGATCCAAGCTTACGAATACATCCATGCGCCTTTCGCCTTCGCCTTCGATCCGGCGAAGCCGGCGGCGACGAATTACGGCTCGACCTTCTTCATGGCGACCGGTTTTCACGGCTTCCACGTGATCGTCGGCACGATCTTCCTGATCGTGTGCCTTATTCGCGTCTTCAGGGGGCATTTCACGGCTGACCAGCATCTGGGCTTCGAATTCGCGGCTTGGTACTGGCACTTCGTCGACGTCGTCTGGCTGTTCCTGTTCGCCTGCATTTACGTTTGGGGGAACTGGGGCGGGACTATGGAATAAACGCGCTTCGCCGCATAAGTGAACAATCGACGGTCACGGCGCGTCCGTGACCGTTTTCATTGGAGGGCGTAAAATGGCCGAAGAGCACGTCTATCCGCCGGCGTCGATCTATGTGGACGGGCTGCTCGGCAGATGTCCGCGATGCAGCAAGGGGCACATGATCAAAGGCCTGCTCGCCGTGACGCCGAAATG
>CAZCJY010000270.1:0-3635 GCA_964498975.1 uncultured Methylocystis sp. | reverse complement strand
CTGATCTGACGGACGATGAATATCTCGCAAGCAAGGTGATGGACGCGGCGACGGCTGAGTTTTCTTCGGAGACCGCGCGAAGGAACGTCCCGGTCGACGTCGCGAAGCCACGGGAGAACTTCTACCTGCTTTGCGATCTTCATTGGCTCGCGCGCGCCCTGCGTCATTTGCTGGAGATCGCGATGAGCGGCGCCGGCGTGGAGCGCGTCGGATTCGCCTTGCGCCGGACCACGGAGGGGCAGGCGAAATTCGTCATCAGCGCCTTTCGCGCCGCCTCGGCGGTCAATGCGACCGACGCGCAACCGGCGTCAAAGACGAAATCGCCGGAAAGCGTGCGTCAAGGCATGGGCGTCGGCATTCCCTTCGCGCGCCGCATCATCGAGCTGCATGATGGCGATCTTGTCATCAGTTCGCATGACGGCGCTTCGATGATGGAGATCGTCATCCCAGCGAGCCGCGTGCTTGCGCCGCCGCAAGATCGTCATACGATCGAGGCTGCTTGATCGATTTGGTTCGCCACCTATCTCGTCACTCGGCCATGCCGAAATAATAGCCGACGATCGCGGCGCCGACAAAAAAGCCGATCGCAGCCAATATAATGACTCTCACCAGACCTTCCGGCATCATGAAACTCCAGCGGCGACGCGCGCTCATTGAGCGTCGCAGATTGGCTGCCTGGCGTTTCGATTGCAAGATTTCCAAAAAAATAAACCGCAGGCTGGCCGCCTGCGGTTTGCAATGCGAAGGCGACGCAGCCTCAGTTATAGAAAGCGACGCAGACGCGATTGCCGTAATAATCCCAACCCCAGCGCGCGCAACGCTGCGGCGGAGCGGTCGCCGCGCCGACCACGGCGCCAGACGCCGCGCCGATCGCCGCGCCCGCGAGCGTGCCGCCCGCGCGGCCGCCGGAAGCCAGCGCGCCAATGCCCGCGCCGCCTAGGCCGCCGATCACGGCGCCGCCCGCAGCCCGTTCGCCGGGAGAATTGCACGCCATCAGCGGCGCGGCCACCGCGACGACCGTCGTCAGCAACAGTAATTTCTTCATGCGTATCTCCTTGAGGGTGACGCTCGGTCACGTCCGCATTTGGCTGCGGCGCCTCTTAAGCTCGATACGAAGCGCGCCGCGCTCTTTGGCCGACGCCGCGGCCGACGGCCGCTTGGAAGCCGCAAGCCGCATTGGCGTCGCGCGCCAGATTAAAGAAAGCCGCCAGCGATAGCTGTCGCAAAAATACAACAGTGAAGAATATTGCTGCCGCCGCAAGAACTGCGGAAAAGGCGAAAATTTGACGATTTTTCGCCACGCCTAACGGCCGGGCGGCGCTTGGGCTTCGCCCGCAAATTTGCTAGCAGCGGCGCTACCGTTTCTTTAAAGGACAATATCCATGGACGTAGCCGCCCGCGCCGAGGAATTTCGCCGCCGTCTCGACGCCGCCGCAGAAGCGACCGAAGCCGCGCTCGACGCGTTGCTCGCGCCCACGCCGCTCGCCGGCGAGATCGCCCGCCCCTCGCGCCTGCTGGAAGCCATGCGCTATGCGTCGCTGGGCGGCGGCAAACGGCTGCGGCCTTTTCTCGTGATCGAGTCGGCGCGGCTTTTCGGCGTTACGGGCGCGAGCGCGCTGCGCACGGCCTGCGCCCTGGAGATGATCCATTGCTATTCGCTGGCGCATGACGATCTGCCGGCGATGGATGACGACGACCTGCGCCGCGGCCGGCCGACGACGCATAAGGCCTTTGACGAAGCGACCGCCATTCTCGCCGGCGACGGGCTGCTGACCTACGCCTTCGACGTTGTCGCCGATCCGGCGACGCATGCCGACGCGGGCGTGCGCGCCGCTCTCGTGCTTGCTTTGGCGCGGGCCGCGGGCCTTGGCGGCATGGTCGGCGGCCAGGCGCTCGATCTTGAGGCGGAGAGCGCGGCGAAGCCCCTGTCGCAAGCCGATATCCTGCAATTGCAGGCGATGAAGACCGGGGCGCTGTTGCGCTTCGCCGTCGACGCCGGCGCGATTCTCGGCGCCGCCAACGCCAATCAGGCGCAGGCGTTGACGCGCTACGGCGCGGCGCTCGGCGCGGCCTTCCAAATCGCCGACGACATTCTCGATGCGGAAGGCGACACCGCGGCGCTTGGCAAGCGCGCCGGCAAGGACGCCGAGCGCGGCAAGGCGACGCTCATTGGCTTGCTCGGCCTCGACGCCGCGCGCGCCCGCCGCGATGCGCTCGTCGAAGAAGCGACGGCCGCGCTGCGCGACACGGGATTGGGCGAAGCGACCGAAATTCTTGCGGAGGCGGCGCGCTTCGTCGCCGCGCGGCGGAGCTAGACGCGCAATGACGCCGACGCGCGGCCCCGCGACATCCAAACGTCGTTTCGCGCCGTTTCGCTTCTTGCGCGCGCATTATCGGCTGTTTGTTTGCGCCATCATCGGCGCATTTATCGGCTTGGCGCTGCCGGACGCTATTTTCGAGCCGCCAAATTGGCCGGGATCCGCCGCGCTGGAACTGGGCGGCGTTACGCGGGGCCTCATCGGTTGGAACATCGCCGTGCTTCTCTATCTCTTCGCCGCGGCGCTGATCATTATCGGCGCGACGCATGAAACGATTCGCGCGCGCGCGCAAATCGCCGATGAGGGGCGCGGGATCGTGCTTTTTCTCGCGACGACGGCCGCCTGCGTCGCGATTGGCGCGATCATCGAGGAGCTCGGACTCGTGAAGTCCTTATCGGGCGAACAGCAATGGTTACACGCCTTCCTGGCCGTGGCCACTGTTGTCGACTCATGGCTCTTCATGCATCTCGTCTTCGCGTTTCACTATGCGCACGAATATTATCTTGAGCAGGATACCCTGTCCGAGAAGAGATTCCGGGAACGGGGCGGCCTGATTTTTCCCGGAGAGATCGCGCCGCTTTATCCTGATTTTCTGTATTTCGCCTATGTCATCGGCGTCGCCGGTCAGACCGCGGACGTTTCGACGTCATCCTCGACCATGCGTAAGCTCGCGCTCATTCAAGGCATACTGGCGTTCTTCTACAACACGACGATTCTGGCGCTCGCGGTGAATATTGCGAGCGGCCTTGTCTGAGGACGCGCCCGACGGAGTAAGCGGGCATGCGTCAGACGATATGGCTGTGCGCTTGCGCGCCATTCTGATCGGATCGGCCGGCAATCTCGTCGAATGGTACGACTTTTACGTCTATTCCGCCTTTTCCCTTTATTTCGCCGACGCTTTCTTTCCAGGCGACGACGCCGTCGCGCAGATGATGTCGGCCTCGGGCGTGTTCGCGCTCGGTTTCTTCATGCGGCCTATCGGCGCCTATGTTTTCGGACGCATCGGCGACGGGCGCGGTCGACGCGTAGCGTTGATGCTTTCCGTTTTGCTGATGTGCGCGGGTTCGCTCATTATCGCGGTCGTCCCGACATATGCGACGATCGGCGCGGCGGCTCCGGCGTTGCTGCTGTTCGCGCGGCTGGTGCAAGGCGCGAGCCTGGGCGGCGAATACGGATCGAGCGCGACTTATCTCGCGGAGATGGCGCACCCAGAACGGCGCGGCTTTTATTCCAGCTTCCAATATGTGACGATGATCGCGGGTCAATTGCTGGCGCTTTGCGTGCTGCTTTTCTTACAGAATGCCCTGCTCGACGAAC
>CAZCJY010000269.1:0-3641 GCA_964498975.1 uncultured Methylocystis sp. | reverse complement strand
CCTTGTCAACCTTGCCGGAAATCTGGTTCTGCGTCGATTCGAGCACCTCGCTGTGGGCGCCTTCGTCCGGGTCTCTCTGCTTTTCGCCGTTATCGTTCAATCCGATGATCTGGCGCAGGAAGTAGCGTTGGAAGCGCATATAGGGCGCGGCGCGGCCAACCTTGGCGACGGCGCCGTTCACATAGGCGGCCGCGCCCACCGAATTCGCCAGCCCATAGCCCTGATCAATCTCTGGGTTGAAATAGACGGCGCCGCCTTCCCACAGGCGCAGGCCGAGGAAGATATTCGTGGTCGAGCCGACGTTGGCCTTGCCGCCGGAGGGGAAACTGTTTGGCCCGTCATAAGACGCGCGAAATCTCGGATAACCCTGCACGACGTGGGTTGTCTGCGCGTGGACGCTATATTGCTCGGGGGCGTTGTGGCTTTCGCCCTGCCCGCCATTTCGGCCATTGGCGCCGTTTGAGTGTTGGCCGTATTGCAGGGATCCGGGAATTTCGTTCCTGGCGCCGAAATGATAATTCAGCCCGAAACGCACAAGATGGTTTTCGTTGCGGATGCGCGAGGCATAGAGGAAGCCCGCGCTATTGTCGAAAGTCTGCGTGTTCAGGGACTGGCTAAGGAAGAGATATTCCGCCCGTGCCGACCATTGATCGGCGAAGGCGTATTCGAAACCGGCGCCGACGACATATTTCATCCGCGAGGACTGCGACCAGGGCGCCGCGAGGATGGCGTCGGGTCCGCCTGACCCGAGCGTCAACGTCGCCGGCCCGCGCGCGCCGCCGGCGGCGACGCCTCCCGTCAGATAAATGAGCGCGCGGTCGTAGGCGTAACCGACCCGGCCGCGAATGCTCGCGAAGAAATTCGCGCTCGAATTGGCAGAGAGCGTATAAAAAGGAAGCCCCAGCGCGTAGGCGGGCGAGGCGGCGAAGAGCCCGTTGGGGCTTCGACGCCCGTCGAGCAGGCTGAAGTCCGTCTCGAAACCCCAGACCCAGGGACCTTCTTGCCAATTATAGCCGACCTGCGCGCCAACAGTGACGCCGGGGCGCGTGACGCTCGGGGGATATAGATCGAAGGCGGACGAGCCGAAGCCGCTCGTCGCCTGCAGCCGCTCTCCCGTATGCAACGGAACGCCGGCGCCAAGACTAGCGCCAAGATACATGCCGACCCAGTTGAAAATCGGTGGCGGCGCGTCGGCGGCGCGCGCGGCGGGCGCGAGCAGCGCGCAGAAAGAAATGCAGAAAAACAGGCGCGAGAAAGCGATCGCCGGCGCCATGAGCCCAATAGCGGCGGCGCTCGGACGCGGGAAGGCCACGAAGGCTTGCGTGCGCAATCTTACGGGCGTCGCGACGCTTTCTTCCGTCGAAAATTGACGCATGATCTAACGCCGAAAGGAACGCCCGCGGACAGGGCGCGAATCACTAGGCGACCAATGCTAGAGTCATATGACGGATTTTTGCACGGCTTTTGGCGCAGTCCTTGCTTCGATGAGGCAAAAAGGGCCTTAAGCCCCGGAATTCCGAGGCGCGGGCTTTATAAGGGGAGTTCCGACGATGGACTCGCGCATTGCGCAGTTCGACGAGCTGGCCGGGGTGGACGGCCGCACGCGAGCGCCCTATCAGAAATTGTCGCAATGGCTTGCGGAAACGCCGCCGGAACTTCTCGCCTCGCGCCGCGAGCAGGCCGAGCTTCTCTTCCGGCGCATCGGCATCACCTTTGCTGTCTATGGCGCGCAAGAGGCGACCGAGCGCCTCATTCCCTTCGACATTCTGCCGCGCATCCTGGCCCGCAGCGAATGGACGGCGCTTGAAAAGGGGCTGATCCAGCGCGTCGCGGCGCTCAACGCCTTTCTCGCCGACGTATACGGCGCGGGCGAAATCCTCAAGGCGGGGGTCGTGCCCGCCGAACTCGTCTATCGCAACCCGGCCTATTGCCCCGAGATGGCCGGTCGGCGAGTTCCTCACGACATCTTCGTCCATATCGCCGGCGTCGACATTGTGCGCACAGACGATCATGGCTTCTACGTCCTCGAGGACAACGCCCGAACGCCTTCCGGCGTCTCCTACATGCTCGAAAACCGCGAAGTGATGATGCGGCTTTTCCCCGAGCTTTTCGCCCTGCATCGCGTCGCGCCGATCGAGAATTATCCCGACGAATTGCTCGCAACGCTGCGCTCCGTCGCGCCGCCGCACGCCAATGGCGATCCCACCATCGCGCTGATGACGCCCGGCCAGTTCAATTCCGCCTTCTACGAACATTCGTTTCTGGCCGATAAACTCGGCATCGAACTCGTCGAGGGCCGCGATCTCTTCGTGCGCGACGACGTCGTCTATATGCGCACGACCGAAGGTCCGCGCCGCGTCGACGTCATCTACCGGCGCATCGACGACGACTTTCTCGATCCGCTCGCCTTCCGGCCCGACTCCGCGCTCGGCGTCGCCGGTCTGCTCGGCGCCTATCACGCAGGCAATGTGACGCTCGCCAATGCAGTCGGCGCCGGCGTCGCCGACGACAAGGCCATTTATACCTACATGCCGGATATTATTCGCTTTTACCTCGGCGAGGACCCGTTGTTGAAGAATGTGCCCACTTTCCGCTGCCGCGAGGCGGAGCCCCTTGCCTATGTGCTCGCCCATCTCGACGAGCTGGTGGTCAAGGAAGTGAACGGCTCCGGCGGTTATGGGATGCTTGTGGGTCCGCACGCCGCCAAGGCGCAGATCGAGGAGTTTCGCGCAAAGCTTACGGCGCATCCGGAGAATTTCATCGCCCAGCCGACGCTCGCGCTTTCCACCTGCCCGATTTCCGTGGCGTCGGGCGTCGCGCCCCGTCATGTCGATCTGCGGCCTTTCGTGCTGCAAGGCGCGAATGGCGCGCGCGTCGTCCCCGGCGGCCTCACCCGCGTCGCGATGACGGAAAAGTCGCTCGTCGTGAACTCAAGCCAGGGCGGCGGCACAAAAGACACTTGGGTGATTGACGATTCTTGGGTGATTGACGACGCGATGGGCGAGGCGTGATGACAGGAAAGCCGCAGGATGAGGTCGTTTGCCGTCATTGCGAGGAATGAAGCGACGACGCAATCTAGGGGGCGTCGTCTCGTCGCTGGATTGCTTCGCTTGCAATGACGCTGAGACAATATGCGCGACTCGTAACCGGACGACCTGATGCTTTCACGAACCGCCGACAATCTCTACTGGCTCGCGCGCTATATGGAGCGCGCCGATTTTCTGGCGCGGGCCATTCAGGCTTCGCGTCGCCTCGCAGCCCTCCCCAAGACCTATGGCGGCGCCGAATCCGAGTGGGAAAGCGTGCTGCTCTCCTCCGGGGCCGTTTTGGCGTTCGAGATTTCGGGACGCCCGGTGGACGAGGCCAATGTGATCGAATTCCTCACCTTCGCGCCGGAAAATCCCGGATCGATCCGCAATTGCCTCGAACAGGCGCGCACCAACGCGCGCGCCGTGCGCACCGCGCTGACGGTCGAGATGTGGGAATCGATCAACGACGCCTATCTCGAAATGCGCGCGCTCGAAGCGCGCGGCGGCGTCGCCTGCGCGCAGGAGCTCGCCCGCTTTCTCGAACTCATCAAGCAGACTTCGCTGACCTATGACGGCGGCGCCTATCGCACCATGCTGCGCAACGACGCCTAT
>CAZCJY010000268.1:0-3668 GCA_964498975.1 uncultured Methylocystis sp. | reverse complement strand
TTCCCATAGCGCCCGGCTCTCAGGGGTCGGACGAAGCAGAGTTGATGCGCTCTGCCCAGCACATCGGTTTCCCGCTGCTGATCAAAGCGGTGGCGGGCGGCGGCGGGCGAGGCATGAGGATCGTCCGTGATGCCGCTGAGCTCCCGGCGGCTATAGAGAGCGCACGGCGCGAGACGCGCGCCGCCTTTGGCGACGACGCCCTGTTGATCGAGAAATATCTCGTGGGGCACAAGCATGTCGAAATCCAGATTTTCGCTGATACGCATGGCGGATTCATTTCCTTTCCCGCGCGCGACTGTTCGGTGCAGCGCCGCAATCAGAAGATCATGGAGGAGACGCCTGCGCCGAATATTGCCGAGCGGCTACATGCGCAATTGAGCGAGGCCGCAATTCGCGTGGCGCGCGCCGCCAGCTATGTCGGCGCAGGCACGGTCGAGTTTCTCGTCGCAGGAGACGATTTCTATTTTCTCGAGATGAACACAAGGCTTCAGGTCGAGCATCCAATCACCGAAATGATCACGGGTCAGGACCTAGTTGAGTGGCAGTTGCGCATCGCTTGCGGTGAAGAGTTGCCGCTAGATCAGAACGGGTTGACGCCCCACGGTTGCGCGATCGAGGTTCGGATCTGCGCTGAAGACCCTGCGAGAAGCTTCCTGCCTTCAGTCGGAGGGATCGCGCATCTTCGCTCACCGAGCGAAAGTCCGTTCTTGCGAGTCGACGCTGGCCTGCGAAAGGGCGACAGCATTACGCCCTACTATGATTCGCTGATCGCCAAGCTTATCGTCTTTGGCGAGGAGCGCTCGCAAGCGTTTCGCCGTCTGCAAGCGGCGCTGAGCGCGTTCGAGATTGTCGGCGTTGAGACAAATTTAGATATTCTCCGCTCTATCGCGGAAAACCCGGTCGTCATGAACGGTGACTACGACACGCAATTCGTCGAAGCCAATCTTGGCGCGCTCATGCAATATGGCGCGGCGCCGTCGGATTGTGACGACATACTCTTGGCGGCGGCCAGCGCTCATGTCCTGACCAATGTTCGGCGTATGGAGCGCGAAGCGAATCTCGCGACGAGAGATCAATGGTCGCCATGGGCGGCCGTGGATGCCTGGCGGCTTAATGACCGTCCGGCCCAGGAACTGCGCTTTATCGAAGGTTCGCGTGTGATGTCGGCGCGCATCCAACCTATGCAAGACGGCAGGTTTCGCATGACCGCCGGAGAGTCGACCGTGCTTGTCGAAGCTCATTTTCGCGAAGATCGGCTCAATCTCTATCTTGACGGCGTCAAGCGCGATGTCGGCTTGACCTTCTTCGAGGGGCGCATTGTCGTCGTTGTCGGCGGCCACAACTTTGCTTTGCAAGTAGCGGATGCGAGCGCCGCTATGGCGTGCGCGGGCGTTGCTGACGGGCGGCTGTCGGCGCCGATGCCAGCGACCGTCACGCGCGTGACAGTGCAGCCAGGCGACATGGTGGCGAAGGGCGACCCTCTCGTCATCCTGGAGGCGATGAAGATGGAGATCACGCTTTCGGCGCCGCGAGACGGCGTCGTTGAAAGCGTATGCTGCGCGGAGGGCGATATGGTGAGGGAAGGCGCGGAGGTCGTGCTGCTGCGAGACGAGGAATTGGCGTGAGCATTCCCCCACGCGTCAGCATTGTCGAGGTCGGTCCTCGGGACGGTCTTCAGAATGAGCGCGCAATTCTGTCGCCGCAAATTCGCGCGGAGTTCGTCGCGCGACTTGCGAGTGCGGGGTTGTCACGCATAGAAGCGGGAAGCTTTGTTTCACCCCAGGCGGTTCCCCAGATGGCGGGGACCGGCCAGCTGTTCGCGCTTGTCCGCAGCGATTCTATTCGATTGAGCGCGCTCGTTCCTAATCTTCGCGGGCTTGAAGACGCGCTCGCGGCCGGCGTGCGCGAGATCGCGGTTTTTGCTGCGGCCTCGGAAAGCTTTTCGGAGCGAAACATCAATTGCTCCGTCACGGAAAGTCTCGATCGCTATGCAGCGGTTGTCGCTGAGGCCGCCAAGCAAGGCGTCATTGCTCGCGGCTATGTCTCCTGCGCGCTGGGCTGCCCTTATGAGGGTGAAGTCGATAGTGCGCGCGTGGCTGCGATCGCCCGCGCCTTCATCGAGATGGGCTGTTTTGAAATTTCACTCGGCGACACGATCGGCGTCGGCACGCCTTTGCGCGCGCGCAGCCTTATCGAGCGCATCGCGCGCGAGATTCCGCTCGAGAAAATCGCGGTGCATTTTCACGACACCTATGGGCAGGCTCTCGCAAATATTTTTGCGTGCCTTGAAGCAGGCGTCGCTGTCATCGATAGTTCCGTGGCCGGTCTCGGCGGCTGTCCTTTCGCGCCGGGCGCAGCCGGCAATGTGGCGACCGAAGATGTTATCTATATGCTACACGGCATGGGAGTGGAAACCGGAGTCGATCTCGACCGGCTTGTCGAGGCGGGCGCTTTCGCTTGCCGGCAATTGCGCCGAAGGACATCGAGCCGCGTCGCGCAAGCCTATTTCGCGCGTAGCGCGGAGGCGCAGGGCTGCGCGCAAGGTTGAGGCGGGAGACTTGCCGGGAAGCTTCGCCGCGACAGATTCACCATAGCTCTCGAGGCGCATGAAATGTCGTCGTCCTTCGGTCTAACCGCGGAGCAGCACGCCATTCGCGAGATGGCTGGCGCTTTTTCGCGCGATCATATCGCGCCTTATGCATTGCGGTGGGATCGCGACAAATTCTTTCCTGTCGACACGCTTCGCGAGGCGGCGAAGCTTGGCATGGCTGCGATCAATGTGCGGGAAGCCTCTGGCGGCTCCGGGCTGACGCGCCTAGATGCCGCTCTGGTCTTTGAATCGCTGGCGATGGGCTGTCCGACGGTGGCCGCCTATCTTTCCATCCACAATATGTGCGTCTCGCTGATCGACGCTTTCGGCGATGAGCGGCAGATCGACAGATGGGTCGCGAAGCTTGCGACGATGGAGATGCTTTCGAGCTATTGCCTGACGGAAGCCGACAGCGGCTCCGACGCGGCGGCGCTGCGCGCGCGGGCGGAGAGACATGGCGACCATTACGTGCTGCGCGGCGAGAAGCAATTCATCTCCGGCGCCGGAGCAGGCGGCGCGGACCATCTCTATATCGTCATGGCGCGCACCAGCGGAAACGGCTCCGATGGCGTCTCGGCGTTCTCCGTCGAAGGTGGATCGCCGGGTATGCGATTCGGCGCGCTCGAGCGCAAAATGGGATGGAACGCGCAGCCCACGCGGGCGGTGATTTTCGACGATTGCCGCGTGCCGATCGAAAATCTGATCGGCCGTGAGGGAGAGGGATTTAAGATCGCAATGTCGGCCCTTGACGGAGGTCGGCTCAACATCGGCGCCTGTTCGCTTGGCGGCGGCCAGGCGGCGCTCGACCGCACGCTTGTCTATATGCGCGGACGCAAGGCCTTCGGGCGCACGCTTGACGAGTTTCAGGCCCTGCAGTTTCGCCTCGCGGACATGGCCACGCAGCTGGAAGCCGCCCGCGCGCTGCTTTGGCGCGCAGCCGCCGCGCTGGACGCGCGGGTCTCCGGCGCCTCGACGCTCTGCGCCATGGCGAAGCGCGTCGCGACCGACGCAGGCTTCGCCGTCGCCAATGAGGCGCTGCAATTGCATGGCGGTTACGGCTATTTGAGCGACTATGGAA
>CAZCJY010000267.1:704-3671 GCA_964498975.1 uncultured Methylocystis sp. | reverse complement strand
ACCCGCAGCATGATTATCTGCTGCGGGTCATCGAGCCGCCGCGCAGCGAAGATCTGCCGCCGCGCTGCGAGGTGATTTTCGGGCGCGGCCCCTTCGCCGTCGACGATGAAATCGCGCTGATGCGCGAAAGGCGCATCGAGATTCTCGTCACCAAGAACAGCGGCGGCGCGCTCACCTACGCCAAGATCGAGGCCGCGCGCCGTCTCGCGCTCGACGTCATCATGATCGCGCCGCCGGCGCGCGATGGCGTCGCCACGACGCATGATCTCGACGCGGCCATGGCCTTTCTCGCGTCATGAGCAAAACGCTGATGGTCCAGGGCACGGGATCCGATGTCGGAAAATCGCTCATCGTCGCGGGACTCGCCCGCGCTTTCGCCAATCGCGGCGTCAAGGTCGCGCCGTTCAAGCCGCAGAATATGTCGAACAACGCCGCGGTGACGACGGAGGGCGGCGAGATCGGCCGGGCGCAGGCCTTGCAGGCGCGCGCCGCGCGGCTTACGCCTTGCGTCGATATGAACCCCGTGCTGCTCAAACCGCAAGGCGCGTCCGGCGCGCAGATCGTCGTGCACGGCCGCGTCGTCGGCCAGGCGAAGGCGCGCGACTATCAGGACTGGAAGCCGCGCCTCATGCCGCAGGTGATGCAGAGCTTCGCGCGGCTGAAGGCCGAGAACGATCTTATCATCGTCGAAGGCGCCGGCAGCGCCGCGGAGATCAATCTGCGCAAGAACGATATCGCCAATATGGGCTTCGCGCGCGAGGCGAATGCGCCGGTCGTGCTCGTCGGCGACATCGACCGCGGCGGCGTCATCGCCCAACTCATCGGCTGCAAGGCCGCGCTCGACGACGAGGACGCCGCGATGATTGAAGGCTTCATCGTCAATAAATTTCGCGGCGACGCTTCGCTCTTTGACGACGGTCTGCGTTTCATCGCCGAGCGCACCGGCTGGCGCGCGCTCGGCCTCGTTCCTTATTTCGACGCCGCCGCGCGGCTGCCGGCGGAAGACGCCTTCGGGCTTCGCGCGCAGCGCAACGACGAGGGTGATGGCGTCGTCATCGCCGTCCCGCTCCTGCCGCATATCGCCAATTTCGACGATCTCGATCCGCTGAAGGCTGAGCCGGGCGCGCGCGTCCTTTTCCTGCAGCCTGGCGATGCGCTGCCGGCCGATGCGCAGTTCGTGATCTTGCCCGGCTCGAAAGCGACGATCGCCGATCTCGAAGCGCTCCGCGCCAATGGCTGGGACATCGACATCCTCGCCCATGTACGGCGCGGCGGGCGCGTCTTCGGCCTTTGCGGCGGCTATCAGATGCTCGGCCGCGTCATTCGCGATCCTTTGGGAATAGAAGGCGCCGCCGGCGAAGCGCAGGGCCTCGGTCTGCTCGACATCGAGACGACGCTGACGGGAGAAAAAGCGCTGACTCGCGTTGGCGGCCATGCGCTCGCCTTCGACGCGCCTTTCGTCGGTTATGAAATGCATGTCGGCGAAACCTCCGGCGCCGATTGCGCGCGCGCCGTTCTGCGCTTCGATGACGGCCGTCTCGACGGCGCCGTCTCGCGCGATGGCCGTGTGATGGGCGCTTATGCGCATGGGCTCTTCGCCGATGATCTGTTGCGCGCGTCCTTTCTGCGCATGCTCGGCGCCGCGCCTTCCGCGCTGCGCTATGAGGACTCAATTGAGGAGACGCTCGACGCGCTCGCCGCGCATTGCGCGCGTCATATCGATCTCGACGCGCTGTGGGAGATGGCGCGATGACGGCGCATCAATCCATCGATGCGCCTCCGCTCGTCGAGCATGGCGGGCGCCTCGCCGCCGCGCGCCGCCTTTATCCCTACGCGCCGGAGCCCTGGATCGATCTTTCGACAGGCGTCAATCCGCGCGCCTATCCATTGCCGCCGCTCCCAGAGGATGTGTTCACGCGGCTCCCCGACGATGACGCTATGAGCGCGCTCGAGACCGTCGCTCGGCGCGTCTATCGCGCTCCTGCCGAAGTTGAGATCGTCGCAGGCGCAGGCGCGCAGAGCTTCATCCAGACGATCCCCTGCGTTTTTCCCGCGCGGCGCGTCGCAATTCATGGCTTCACCTATGCGGAGCATGCCGTCTGCTGGGCGGCGTCGGGCGCGCATGTCGAAATGGTCGAGACGATCGAGGCGCTGACGGACGCCGAGGTCGGCGTGATCATCAATCCGAACAATCCCGACGGACGCCTTGTCCAGAGCGACGAGATCGCCGCTGCTGCGGCGCAAATGGCGCGACGCGGCGGATTATTGATCGTCGATGAATCCTTCATGGATTTTACGCCCGAGCATAGCGTCGCCGCGCGCGCCGGCGACCATGGCCTGATCGTGCTGCGCTCTTTCGGAAAAGCCTATGGATTGCCCGGCCTGCGGCTGGGCTTCGCGCTCTGTTCGCGCGGCCGTGGCGCGCGGCTGCGCGCGGCGCTCGGGCCTTGGGCCGTATCGGGGCCTGCGCTCGCTATCGGCGCGCGCGCTCTTGCGGATGAATCGTGGCTCGATGGCGCGGCGAAAGCCTGCGCGCAGGATGCCGCCAGGCTCGACGCGCTGCTCGCGCGAGCGGGTTTCGAGATAGCGGGTGGAACCCAACTCTTTCGGCTCGTCGCTCACGCGCATGCGCCGCGCTGGCATGCGCATCTCGCCGCACATGGCGTGCTGACGCGCGCTTTCGCGGAGCGGCCCACATGGTTGCGTTTCGGCCTGCCGGGTGGAGAGGAGGCGTGGGCGCGGCTCGCTTTAGCGCTGGAGAGTTTCAATGGCGACTGACGCCAAGAAGCCGTCCTCGCCCGAAGAAGAGACGCCGGCGCCCGCCGCACCCTTCACCGAGGCCGAGCGCGCCGCGGTCTATCGCGTCATTCACACGCGCCGCGACGTGCGCGACGAATTTCTCGCCGACGATGTGCCGCGCGACGTCATCATGCGCATCCTCGACGCGGCGCTTCTCAAGGTCTCGAA
>CAZCJY010000267.1:0-694 GCA_964498975.1 uncultured Methylocystis sp. | reverse complement strand
TTCTCGTTCGAGACCTTGAGAAGCGCCGCGCCGTGCACGCCGCTTTTCAGCGCGCCTGCGAGGCGGAGGCGCAAGCCCTGGAGCCGTCGCGGCGCCCCTTGTATCGAAGCCTGAAACTCGAAGGCATCCTTAAGGCGCCGCTAAACATTTGCGTCACATGCGATCGCAGCCGCTTCGGCGCGACGGGCCTCGGGCGAACACAGCAACCGGATACGGACATCCTCAGCACCGCCTGCGCCGTCCAGAACCTGTGGCTGGCCGCCCGCGTCGAAGGCGTGGGCGTTGGCTGGGTGAGCATCGTCCGTGAACGCGACCTGCGGGAAATTTTCAATATTCCCAGCGAGATAGCCATCGTCGCCTATCTCTGCGTGGGCTATGTCGCGCGGGCCTATCCGCTGCCTGAGTTGGAGATGAAGCGCTGGGCCTCGCGCTTGCCGCTGGAGAATCTGATCTTCGAAGAAGGCTGGGGAGAACTGGCCGCCTCCACAACTCCGCCTTAAATAATTGTGATGGTGAGCTTGGCGAACCCGCGAATTCCTCTCAACAACCTTTTAAGCGTCGTCGCCTAAGAAGGTTGAGACGCTCGGGGAATCGGCGGATAGTCGACAAGCTCCATCTCGGGGCGGCGGAGACGCATATCATGGCGCCGGCGAATCTCGAACAATTCTTCGACAAGGCTTTCCCGCTCGCCAAC
>CAZCJY010000266.1:0-3673 GCA_964498975.1 uncultured Methylocystis sp. | reverse complement strand
GCCACGACGATCTGGGACTCGCCGCCGCGCACGCCCGCGAGCGAATTGGCGACGGCGAGTCCCAGATCGTCGTGGCAATGCACCGAGAAGATCGCCTTGTCGGAATTGGGCACCCGCTCGCACACCGTGCGGAAGAGCCGCTCATATTCCGCCGGCGTGATATAGCCGACGGTGTCGGGAATGTTGATCGTCGTTGCGCCGGCGTTGATCGCGATCTCGACGCAGCGGCACAGGAAGTCGATTTCCGTACGGGTGCCGTCTTCCGCCGACCATTCGACGTCGGCGACGTGATTGCGCGCCCGGGTCACGGAAGACGCGACCATCTCCAGCACCCGCTCGGGCTCCATTTGGAGTTTGTATTTCATATGCACCGGCGAGGTGGAGATGAAGGTGTGGATGCGCGGGCGCTTCGCCTCGCGCAAAGCTTCGGCGCAGCGGTCGATGTCCTTCTCGGAGGCTCGGGCGAGGCCGGCGACCGACGCGTTTTTCACCCGCCGTGCCACTTCGCTGACGCTTTCGAAGTCGCCGGGGCTGGCGATGGGAAAGCCCGCCTCGATGATGTCGACGCCCAAATGGTCGAGGAGATCGGCGACCTCGAGCTTCTCTTCGAAGGTCATCGACGCGCCGGGCGACTGTTCGCCGTCGCGCAAAGTGGTGTCGAAAATCAGAACGCGCTCGTCGTTATGTGCGACGGCGCCTGTGTCGTTTGGGTGGCTCATTTGTCCGAAATCCTGCTCTGCCGCGCCCCGCCCGGGGGGCTCTTGTCGTTATCGTGTGACATGATCCCCTGAAAGCCTGGGCGTGAGCCCGTCAGGCGCTCAGGGGCGACTAAGAAGCAGCAGGCCGAGAAACGGGAGGGGGCGGCGCGCGCGCGCGAACTCATCCGCGCGCGCGAACGGCGCAGGGAATTTCGCGGAGGCGGCTGCGTTTGGCAACGATCTCGTCCCTTCCGGCGGCGCTTGGCCGCGGTCGCGGAAAGAATAACGCAAGATCGGCCCGCACTGCAAGCGCTGCGTGAGGCGCTGCGGTCCGATGCGAAAAAGTTAAGGCGGTCGCCTCATCCTTACGCATGAACTTTTTGCGCGATGGATAATTTTTGCCGTTGAAGCGCCTATGGCTCTTGCCGAAAGGAACCGATGGGACCTAACATCCAAATCATGGTCAAGACCGCTTTCTCCATCCGGCATGCGCGTCCGGGAGACGCCGAAGAAATCACGCGCGTGCACGACGCCTCGTGGCGTGACGCCTATCGCGGCGTCATACCGGGCGCGGAACTCGAGCGAATGATCGCGCGCCGCGGCCCCAGCTGGTGGCACTCAGCGATCGTTCGCGGCACCGGCCTTCTCGTGCTCGATTTCGACGACAAAATCGTCGGCTATTCGACATACGGGCGCAACCGCGTGCCCTCCATGCCCTATTCCGGCGAGATATTCGAGCTTTATCTCTCGCCGCAACATCAGGGCTTGGGGTTCGGGCGCAGGCTGTTCAGCGCGGCGCGGCGCGAACTCGCCGAGCACGGCTATCTCTCGACGATTGTCTGGGCGCTCGCCGACAATGAAAAGGCTCTGGCGTTCTATCGCAGTCTTGGCGGCCAGACGATCCGCCGCGCCGAGGAGCGGTTCGGTTCGGACATGCTGACGCGCGTCGCCTTCGGCTTCGTTTCCGCGCCGGTGCGCTAGAGCATGTCCCGGAAAAGTGCGAAGCGGTTTTCCGATAAGGACATGCTCGAAAAGAGTCCTATGTGACCCCCAAAAAGTGCGCAGTGGTTTTTGGGTTAGGCCATGCTTGGAACTAATTCGGCATGTCCGGGAAAAGCGCGAAGCGGTTTTCCGGTCCTTTTTCATCGCCTGATCGGGACGCGCGCAACGCCTCGCCGCCCGCTGGCTTCAAGCTGCGATTGATGGAAAGATCGACGCGGCGATTCGCGCCGCCCTAGAGGCGGTCGAGCGCGACGTGGCGTCACGTCATTACCGGAGCTCTCTTAATGCGTCTCGACGCGATTCCGATCGGCGCAAACCCGCCGCATGAAGTCAATGTCGTCGTCGAAGTGCCGCTCGGCGGCGAGCCGATCAAATATGAGCTCGACAAAGCCTCGGGCACGCTGTTCGTCGACCGCTTCCTCTATACGGCGATGCGCTATCCCGGCAATTACGGCTTCATTCCGCATACGCTGTCGGACGACGGCGATCCTTGCGACGTGCTTGTCGCCAATACGCGCCCCGTCGCGCCGGGCGCGGTCATCGCCGTGCGTCCGATCGGCGTCTTACGCATGACGGACGAGGCCGGCGGCGACGAGAAGATCGTCGCGGTGCCGTCGGCGCGGCTCACGCAACGCTATGTCGATGTGCAAAATTACACCGACCTCCAGGAGATGACCTGGCGACGCATCGAGCACTTCTTCGTTCATTACAAGGATCTGGAGCCCGGCAAATGGGCGAAGGTCGCAGGCTGGGGCGATGCGGCGGAGGCGCGCGGGCTGATCGCCGAATCCATCGAGCGCGCCAGGGCCGCGAAGTGAACCTAAAGAAGCGGCGGCGTGCGCGACACGACGCCCTTCTTGAAACAGGCAGGCCGGTCCTTCCAGGGCACGATGCCATTTTCGGTCGCCGCGAAGCTTTGCGCTGAATCGATCAGTTCGTCGACATGCGCGGCGCTGTCGAGATCGCCGATCACATAGGTCCATTTGCCGGGGCCGGCGAAAGCGACCGTGGCCGGGCGTTTGCAGACCGCAAGGCACTCGACCGGCTCCGCTGCAATGGAGAGCGCGCGCTCCTCGATCCGCGCGCGCAGCGACTCAAGGAAGGCGGCGCCCGGACGGCGGTCGGCGTCCTCGCCGCTGCGGCAGGAAACGCAAACGAAAATGGTCACGTCCGGTTTCGACACGTCTCTTCCTCCAGTCCTCGTCGCGCGCCTTGTCGACCAAGTCCGCGCCAAAGACAAGAGGAACAGCCCAAGCCTTAAGGATTAAACGCGCAACGCGCGCCGCCGCCGGCCTTCTCCGCGACTTCGTCGGCGTCGACGATGCAATCGAGCGCCGTGACCGACGCATGCGAGCTGCCGGCGGCGCCCTCCAAAGCGACGCCGTTCTCGATCAAGGTCGCGTAAAGCTCATGCGCCTTGCGGCCGCGCAATTCGACCTTCTTCGCGCCGAAGGTCAGATCGCAGGAGCGCGAGGTAATGTCGACATTGCCGGCGCGGCAGTCGATGGCGTCGGCTTTCACCGCGACGCGTTGGCCCTTGGCGTGCGGCGCGTCGGCGCGGCCATTGAAATAGGCGGCGAGCAGCTTCTTTTCGGCCGCGCTGACCTGCGGCGCGTAATCGCCGACAAGCGCCGAGAGCGCCAAGGCGCCAGCGCCATTGCTCGCGCCCGCATGGGCGACGCCGGGGATGAGGGCGGATAAGAAAAGAAAGCGAAAAGTCTTGGACGCGACCATGGAAATCCTCCTCGGCAAAAGGCGTCGACGTAATGACGATAAGCCGCTTCCGCGGAAAAAACTGCGGCGCTCGCGCGTCAAGACAGCGGCGGCGCAAGGAGCATATCCGCTAATCGCGAGGCGCTCCACTTCTTTGGATTGACGCGCTTTTTTTGCGCCGCGCCGGCGTCATTCGCCATGACCAGCGCTATGCCGCATCGTCGTGGTTCTCGCCTTTGCGTCGTTCGGCTGGCGGATGC
>CAZCJY010000265.1:0-3680 GCA_964498975.1 uncultured Methylocystis sp. | reverse complement strand
GCCCGCCGCCGTGATGAGCGTGCCGGAGAGCATCGGAAAGGCGGTCGATTGCCATGCGAATGTCGCGGCTTTGATGCGGTCGTAGCCCTGCTCCATCTTCACCATCATCATTTCGACGGCGATGATCGCGTCGTCGACGAGAAGGCCGAGGGCGATGATCAGGGCGCCGAGCGAAATGCGCTGAAGGTCGATTCCGAGCGGCCCCATGAAGATGAAGACGATCGCCAGCACCAAAGGCACGGAGAGCGCGACCACGACGCCGGTGCGAAAGCCGAGCGAAAGGAAGCTCACGCCGAGCACGATCACCAGCGCTTCGAGGAAGGAGCGGGTGAATTCCCCGATCGCCTCCTCGACGACTTTCGGCTGATCGGCGATCTGATCGATCTCGACGCCGATCGGCGTCTTGGCGCGGATTTCTTCGACCGCCGCGCCGACATTCTCGCCGAATTTGAGAACATTGCCGCCCTTGGCCATCACGGCGCCGACGATGATCGCCGGCTGGCCCTTGAAGCGCGCAAGAAAACTCGGCGGGTCCTCGAAGCCGGCATAGACATTGGCGATGTCGCCAAGACGGATCACCTTGCCATTTGCTTCAACGGGAATCGCGGCGATCGCGTCGGCGCCCTTGAGGTCGCTCGTCACCTGCACGCGCACACGATTGGCGGAGGTCTCGAAAACGCCGGCGTCATTGATGGCGTTCTGCTTGGCGAGCGAATCGAAGATCGCCTGCGGCTGGATCGCGAGGCTCGCGAGCTTCGCCTCGCTGAACTCGACGAAGATGCGGCGTCCCTGGTCGCCGAACACGTCGACCTTCATCACATCGGGCGCGGCGAGCAGGCGCTGGCGCAGCGCTTCGACCACCTTATCCAAAAGGTGATAATCCGCGCCGTCGCCGCTCACCGCATACATAACCGTGTCGACGTCGCCATATTCGTCATTGACATGCGGGCCGCGCACGCCGGCCGGAAGATTGGGCGCAATGTCGTTGAGCTTCTTGCGCAACTGATAGAAGAGCTGCGGCACTTCCTTGGGCGGCGTCGAATCCCTGAAAGTCACCTGCATCGCCAGGAAGCCGGGCTTGGTATAGGTCTCGATCTTGTCGAGGAAAGGCAGTTCCTGAAGCTTCTTCTCAACAAGGTCGGAGACCTGGTCGCGTATCTCCGTCGCCGTCGCGCCCGGCCAATAGGCGGTGACAATGGCGACCTTGATCGTGAAGGAGGGGTCTTCCGCGCGTCCGAGCCGCATATAGGAATAGACGCCGGTGACGCTGATCGCGATCATCAGATACAGCATCAGCATCGGCCGCTCGACGGCCCATCGCGAGAGGTTGAAGCTCTTCAACGCCGCGCCCTCTTACAACGACTGCCGCGAGATCACGCGGACTTTCAGATTGGGGTCGAGCTTATGAACGCCGAGGACGACGATATTGTCGCCCTCCTTCACGCCGCCGGAAACGAGCGCGGCATCGGCCTCGTAGCGAACGAGCGTCACGGGAACGAGCTGCAATTTGCCGTCGCCGTCGACTTTCCATAGCGCCGGCCCGTCGCCCTGATTGTAGAGCGCCGAGAGCGGCACGCTGACCACGGGCTGCGCATCGGGCGACGCGATGATCAAAGTCGCGCTCATGCCGAGCGAAATCGCCGAATCGGGATTGAGGATGGAGAAGCGCGCGGCGAAAGTGCGCGTCACCGGGTCCGCGGCGGGACTCAATTCGCGCAGCTTGGCGCGATAGCGGACGCCGGGCTTAGACCACAGCGTCAGCGTCGCCTCGCCCGAACCCGCCGCCGCGGCGAAGGCCTCCGGCAAGGCGACGGCCGCTTCGAATTCGCCCGCATGGGCGATGCGCACGGCGGGCTGGCCCGCGGACACCACCTGCCCCGGCTCGACCAAGGTTTGCGTGACGACGCCGTCGGCGCCGGCGCGCAGCGTCGCATAGGCCAAGGCGTTGCGGGCAAGCTCCACGGCGCGTTCGGCCCGGCGGTAGCGGCCGCGCGCCTCCTCGCCGCCGGCGCGCGCGCGATCGAGCGCGGCCTGCGCGATCCATCCCTTCTTGCGCAGTTCGGCGGCGCGCTTTTCGTCCGCCAGGGCTTGGGTCTGCGCCATCTTGGCCGCGGCGAACTCCGCCTCCGCCTGCTCCTTCTGCAGCCGCAAATCCTCCTCGTCGAGCGCCGCCAGCGGATCGCCGGCCTTCACCTTCTGCCCCATCTCGACGAAGCGCTTGACCACCTTGCCGGCGACGCGGAACCCCTGATCGGATTCGACGCGCGGCCGTATCGTCGCAGCGAATTCGCGGGCCTGCGACTGCGCGGCGTAACACGCCGGCGCCACGAGAACCGGGCGTTCGGCGCGCCCCTCGCCCTGTTGAGCCTGGGATTCCTTCTTTTCGCAGGCCGACAGCGGGACCGCGAGGGCGGCCGCGAGGGCCAGAATGCGTGCGACTCGAAGATGAGGCATGAGGTTCCGTCGGCGACCGCGCGGGCGGGGCGCTCGTCGCACCCTTCATATCTACTGACGATATTTAATAATCGTCATTCGTCAGCGATTGGTCAACCTCTCTCCCGCACTTTTAGTAAATTCGCTTGCCCATCGCGCGCCGCGCATCGCCTGCCGCGGCCGGGACGCCTTGTCGCAAGCAAATCCTTCTTCTATATGCGGCCTGCCCTTGCGGCCGCGCGGGCGCAACACAATCTTGGGAAGCGGAATAGCGCTCAAGGATCGCGCGGCGGGCTCATGGCGAGCCGCCGTCCTTTGGCGTCCTGAGCCAGACCGCTTCGGGGTCCGGATTTCGCCAGCGAAAGGAAAGACGTTATGGGCAAAATTATCGGCATCGACCTGGGCACGACCAACTCCTGCGTGGCCGTGATGGAAGGGTCGAGCCCCAAGGTTATTGAAAACGCCGAAGGCGCGCGCACGACGCCCTCGATCGTGGCCTTCACCGACGACGGCGAGCGTCTCGTCGGCCAGCCGGCGAAGCGTCAGGCGGTGACCAATCCCGACAAGACCTTCTTCGCCATCAAGCGGCTGATCGGCCGCACTTACGAAGACCCGATGACCAAGAAGGACATGGGCCTCGTTCCCTATAAGATCGTCAATGCGAACAACGGCGACGCATGGGTCGAGGCCGCCGGCAAGCAATATTCGCCCTCGCAGATTTCCGCCTTCATTCTGCAAAAGATGAAGGAGACGGCCGAGGCCTATCTCGGCCAGACCGTCACGCAGGCGGTCATCACCGTCCCCGCTTACTTCAACGACGCCCAGCGCCAGGCGACGAAGGACGCCGGCAAGATCGCCGGCCTCGAAGTGCTGCGCATCATCAACGAGCCGACGGCGGCGGCGCTCGCCTACGGCCTCGACAAGAAGCAGTCGGGCACGATCGCCGTTTATGACCTCGGCGGCGGCACATTCGACGTCTCGATCCTCGAGATCGGCGACGGCGTCTTCGAGGTGAAGTCGACGAACGGCGACACCTTCCTCGGCGGCGAGGACTTCGACATGCGCCTCGTCGAATATCTCGCGGGCGAGTTCAAGAAGGAGCAGGGCATCGACCTGACCAAGGACAAGCTCGCCCTGCAGCGCCTGAAGGAAGCGGCCGAGAAGGCCAAGATCGAACTCTCCTCGGCGACGCAGACGGAGATCAACCTGCCTTACATCACCGCCGACGCGACGGGGCCGAAACATCT
>CAZCJY010000264.1:0-3727 GCA_964498975.1 uncultured Methylocystis sp. | reverse complement strand
CACGACGATCAACGACTGGCACACTTGCCCGGCGGGCGGCCCTATCCGCGCGTCGAATCCGTGCTCGGAATATATGTTCCTCGACGACACGGCCTGTAACCTCGCGTCTTTGAACCTTCTGCAGTTCCGCGACCTCGAGACGAAGCGTATCGACATCGAGTCCTATGAGCACGCCGTGCGGCTGTGGACCATCGTGCTCGAAATCTCGGTGCTGATGGCGCAGTTTCCGTCGAAAGAGATCGCGCAGCTTTCCTACGACTACCGCACGCTGGGGCTCGGCTACGCCAATGTCGGCGGCCTCTTAATGTCGTCCGGCGTCGCTTATGACAGCGAGGCGGGCCGCGCCATCGCCGGCGCGCTCTCGGCGATCATGACGGGCGTGTGCTACGCGACTTCCGCCGAAATGGCGAAGGAGCGCGGTCCCTTCGCGCGCTTCATGGAGAATCGCGAAGCGATGCTGCGCGTCATCCGCAATCATCGCCGCGCCGCCCATGGCGAACGCGTCGGCTATGAAAAACTCGCGATCTCGCCCGTGCCGCTCGACAAGGCGGCCTGCCCCGATCCGCAGCTGATGGCGCGCGCCGCCGCCGCCTGGGACAAGGCGCTGGAGCAGGGCGAACTTCACGGCTATCGCAACGCGCAGGTCACCGTCGTGGCACCGACCGGCACCATCGGCCTCGTGATGGATTGCGACACGACCGGCATCGAGCCTGATTTCGCGCTGGTGAAATTCAAGAAGCTCGCCGGCGGCGGCTATCTCAAGATCGTCAACCGCGCCGCGCCGGAGGGCTTGCGCGCGCTCGGCTATCGCGAAAGCGAGATCGCCGAGATCGAGGCTTACGCCGTCGGCCACGCCTCGCTTTCCAATGCCCCGGCGGTCAATACGGCAAGCCTGCGCGCGAAGGGCTTCACCGACGAGAAGCTCGCGACGGTGGAAGCGGCGCTGCGCAGCGCCTTCGACATCAAATTCGTCTTCAACAGATGGACGCTCGGCGCCGACTTCCTCACCGGGACGCTGAAAGTTCCGCCGGAATCGCTCGACGACAAGAACTTCGATCTGCTCACCCATCTCGGCTTCTCGCGCGCCGATATTGACGCGGCGAATGTCCATATCTGCGGCGCGATGACGCTGGAAGGCGCGCCCTTCCTCAAGCCCGAGCATTACGGCGTCTTCGACTGCGCCAATCCCTGCGGGCGCACGGGAAAGCGCTATCTTTCGGTCGACTCGCATATCCGCATGATGGCGGCGGCGCAGCCCTTCATCTCGGGCGCGATCTCCAAGACCATCAACATGCCCAATGATGCGACGATCGAGGATTGCGAGCAGGCCTATCTCCTGTCCTGGCGCCTCGGCCTCAAGGCCAATGCCCTCTATCGCGACGGCTCCAAGCTCTCGCAGCCGCTGTCGGCGCAGCTCATTCAGGGCGACGACGAGGAAGAGGACAAGGTCGAAGAGCTTGTCGCCGCCAATATGCCGGCGCGCGCGGCGCAGATCGCCGAGCGCATCGTCGAACGCGTCGTGCATCAGGTGACGCGCGAGCGCGAGAAGCTGCCGAACCGGCGGAAGAGTTACATTCAGAAGGCCGCCGTCGGCGGGCATAAGGTCTATCTGCACACCGGCGAATACGCCGACGGGCGCTTGGGGGAAATCTTCATCGACATGCATAAGGAAGGCGCCGCCTTCCGCAGCCTGATGAATAATTTCGCCATCGCCATTTCGCTCGGCCTCCAGTACGGCGTGCCGCTCGAAGAATATGTCGACGCCTTCACCTTCACGCGCTTCGAGCCGTCCGGCCCGGTGCAGGGCAATGACGCGATCAAATACGCGACCTCGATCCTCGACTATGTGTTCCGCGAACTCGCCGTTTCCTATCTCGGCCGCAACGATCTCGCGCATGTCTCGCCCGAGGACATCGGCCATGACGTGCTCGGCAAGGGCGAGCACGAAGGCAAGGCGCCGGAGGGGACGTCGGTCTCGCGCGGCCTCGTGCGCTCCAAGACCGACAAGCTGATGGTCGTGCAAGGCGGGGCGACCGCCTTACGCAGCGAGCCGTCGCCGGAAGTCGCGCATGACATGGAGGCGCTGTCGACGCTCGGCTGGACCGAGCCGACGAAGACCATCACGGGCATCGCCGAAAAACGCGCCGAAGCGCGCATGAAGGGCTATGTCGGCGAAGCCTGCCCCGAATGCGCGAATTTCACGCTGGTGCGCAACGGGACGTGTTTGAAATGCGAGACGTGCGGCAGCACGACGGGGTGTTCGTGAGCGCATGTAAAACGCCTTAGCGAACATCCCAGCGGGAAACGCCAATGACTGATGACTTTATTGTCAAAGGGCGATCGGACAAAGAAGTTCGTGAACTCGCAAGACGCGCCAAGGACTTCTTCCAGGTCGATCGCAAGAGAGTCGACCTGGACGCATGCATACGCCGACAAACAGTTTGGACTGTCGAGGGCGAGAAGCCAATTAAGTTCCGCGTTATGCCTGACGAGAAAATGGGTACAGCAGATGGCATGACAATTCACACTGACAACGCAGTGGAAGTGTGGATTAGGGAGTCGGTTTGGAAACTCGCTCAATTAGGAGAAGGACGAGCAAGGAATACTGTTGCCCACGAGATTGGTCACGCAGTGATGCATGATCGTGCTGCAATGCCGCGGCGAGCTAATGGCAATAAAAAGCTATCTTGGATTAAGCCATTCGAATCCGCTGAACATCAGGCCAACGTTTTTGCGCCTGCCTTCTTGATCGATGATGCCCTAGCAGACCGCCTTTCCACCCCTGAGGCAATTTCAGTTCGGTTTGGAGTCAGTCTGGAGTCCGCAAGAATATACGTCGAGGAACGGACCGAGCAGGCTAAGCGATTTGAATCTGCAGAAAAGATTAGGAGGATGTGCGAAGCATTCAAAGCCGAAGTCCGCCCTACGGAGAGGCGCCAGCAAGTGAAATTCATCGATATTCCCTGTCCCTCATGCGGGAAGGAAACTATGTTTCCCGTGGGTGCGAAATTCATGTGCCAGACCTGCGAAAAAGTTACTGATGCATTCCCAGACGGCGATCTAAACTGACTAGTCGCCCATCCCCTCCCTAAATCTCTTCGCTTGCCTTGCCGCAATCTCTCAACCGTCATGGCCGGGCTTGTCCCGGCCATCCATGCGGGGACATCGCGCAATCCATTGCAAAGCCGCCGAAGCCCGACTGCGTGGATGCCCGGCGCAAGGCCGGGCATGACGTGGAAAAGTGCGGCTCATTCAGCGAATGTACGGGAGGAGCGGAATCACGTCTCACCCGTCATGGCCGGGCTTGTCCCGGCCATCCACGCCGGGACATCGCGCGATTGACTGGCATGATGCGCGCGGCCCAACCGCATGGATGCCCGGCGCAAGGCCGGGCATGACGCTGAGGAATTTCGGCTGATGCGGCGAATACGGCAGGACCGGAATCACGCCTCGCCCGTCATGGCCGGGCTTGTCCCGGCCATCCACGCCGGGACATTGCGCGATTGACGGCATGATGCGCGCCGCCCAACTGCGTGGATGCCCGCGACGAGCGCGGGCGTGACGCGGAGAAGTTTCGGCTCACTCGGCGAATACAGCAGGACCAGAATCACGCTTCACCCGTTATGGCCGGGCTCGTCCCGACCATCCACGCCGGGACATTGCGCGATTGATGGCATGATGCGCGCCGCCCAGCCGCGTGGATGCCCGCGACAAGCGCGGGCATGAC
>CAZCJY010000263.1:0-3739 GCA_964498975.1 uncultured Methylocystis sp. | reverse complement strand
CTCTAGCGCCCGCCTCAAACTCGCATTTCGGCGCGGCCTGTGCTAACGCGTCCGGCCAGCCCGGGAGTTCGCGGGCGCCGTCAAGGGTTTGGAGCATATGTCCGACATATTCCATGAGGTCGACGAGGACGTCCGCCGGGACAAGGCCGCCGAACTATGGCGGCGCTATCAGACCCCGATTCTCATCGTCGCAGCGCTGATCGTCGCCGCGACCGGCGCGTGGAGCTATTATCAGACCAACCGCATAAAAGCGGCTGAAGCCGCCAATGCCCATTTCGAGGCCGCCGTCGCTCTGGCTAATGAAGGCAAGACGCAGGAGGCGGCAACCGCTTTCGACGCGCTGGCGAAGGATGGGCCGAAGGGCTACGCCATGCTGGCCCGGCTCCGCGCCGCGGAGCTGCGCGCCGACAAAGCGCAGGCGTTGAAAGAACTTGAAGCGATGGGAGAGGACAAGAGCGTCGACAAGCTGACGCAGGAGGTCGCGATGTTGCGCGCCGCTCTGCTGGTCATGGAGAGCGGCGACCGTGAGCAGATGATGCGCGCGCTTGGGCCGTTGATGCTCTCTGATGGGTCGTTCCGCTTCTCGGCAAATGAGTGGAATGGCCTCGACGCGCTCGCCAATAATGACTTCGAAGAGGCCGACCGGGTCTTCAGTCTGCTGCTGAACGACCGCGACGCGCCGCAGTCGGTGCGCCAGCGCGCTTCCGCCTATCGTGGCCTGCTGCACGCCAAGCGTGGGCCAAAGGTTGCGCCCGCCCCCGCGCCCGCCGCTGCCGGCGCGAGCGGCGGCAATATCACAGTGACGCCGGTGATCGAGCCAGAGCAGGAAGGCGCCGCGCCTCCGAGCGACGCGCCCTTCGAGGTGAAGCCGAAGTAGGCGCAGAGCGCATAGCGTCGCGGCGAAAGTCGAGCCATGTCCTTTTCGCTCGCCATCATCGGCCGACCGAATGTCGGCAAGTCGACGCTTTTCAACCGGCTGACCGGCAAGAAGCTCGCGCTTGTCGACGACCGCCCCGGTGTGACGCGCGATCGCCGCGAAGGCGAGGCGCGACTCGCCGACCTGCGTTTCACCACCATCGACACGGCCGGACTTGAAGAAGGCGCGAGCGCGACATTGGAAGGGCGCATGCGCGCTCAAACCGAAAGCGCGATCCTTTCCGCCGACGCCATCCTGTTCCTCATCGACGCGCGCGCCGGGGTGACGCCGGATGACAAATATTTCGCCGACCTCGTGCGGCGCGCGGACAAGCCGGTGATCCTGATCGCCAATAAGGCGGAGGGCAAGGCGGGCGAAGCCGGCGTGCTGGAGGCCTTTTCGCTTGGCCTTGGCGAACCCGTGCCGCTTTCCGCCGAGCATGGCGAAGGCATGGGCAATCTCTATGATGCTCTGCGCGAGGCGTTGCCGGAAGAGACCGCCGAGCCTGCGGAGGAAGAGGTTGAAACTGCCGAAAACCTTCGTGACGACGAAGAGGACGGCAGCGATCTCGACATCACGAAGCCGCTGCGCATCGCTGTAGTAGGAAGACCGAACGCGGGCAAATCGACGCTGATCAATCGCATCCTTGGCGAAGACCGTCTGCTGACCGGACCCGAAGCGGGGATCACACGCGATTCCATCGGCGTCAATTTTCTATGGCGCGACCGCAAGATGAAGCTCTTTGACACGGCCGGCCTGCGCAAGCGCGCCCGCGTCGTCGACAAGCTCGAGAAATTATCCGCCGCCGACGCTCTGCGGGCGGTGCGTTTTTCGGAAGTCGTCGTGCTGCTCGTCGACTCGACGATCCCTTTCGAGAAGCAGGACTTGAGCATCGCTGATCTCGCCGCGCGGGAGGGCCGCGCCGTCGTTATTGCGCTCGGCAAGTGGGATTTGGTCGAGGATCGCGGCGCGACGCTGACGCTTTTGCGCGAAGAGGCCGATCGCCTCCTCGCGCAGATGAGAGGCTGTCCAGTCGTCCCGGTCTCGGGCGCGACGGGGCAGGGGCTCGAGAAGCTGATGGAGGCGATCATCGCCGTCCATGAAACATGGAACAAGCGTATCGCCACGGGACGCCTCAACCGCTGGCTGCTTTCCGTCATTGAAGAGACGCCGCCGCCTGCGGTCTCGGGGCGGCGCATTAAAATCCGCTATATGACGCAGGCGAAGTCGCGCCCGCCGTATTTCGTCATTTTCGGCAATCAGCTCGACGAATTGCCCACGAGCTATGAGCGATTTCTCGTCAACGGCCTGCGCAAGGCGTTCGATCTCCCCGGCGTGCCGATAAGGATTTCGAAAAAGGCGGGTGATAATCCCTATGCGGGGAAGGGCAAGCATTGAGCAATCACGCGCCATCGATAGGCGCGAGGAATTGCGTGCTCATAAACGTACTGCGGATTTCATTTTCCAGCGATTCGCGCACCGCCGTTGCAAAAACCTGCCGATGCGCCTCGTCTTGCGCGAATTTCATTCTGAGCGTCTTCGGCAGCTCCAGCTGGACGCCTTCGCCCCGCCGGCCTCTGTTGCAGATATTGGCCGGATCGCGGCCGGAAAGGCGATGGCCGTGGCCGACGATTTTCGCGGTGAAGCCCGCCTGCTTCACCGCGTCATAAATCGCGTTTTGCAAGGGCGCGTGCAGGCCGCCGACCCAGATCGATGCATCATCCTCCCCGTCTTTTCGTCCATGCACGCCGATCGCGATCTCGGAAGCTGCGATCAGGCGCAGGGCCTGCGGCTCGTCGAAACGCGTCGAGGTGATGTGCAGGCTCGCGCCTTTGGCGCGAAGGGTCAGGCTTTCGAAGCAATAGAGAGAAAAGCGATCGACCGCGACTGCCGCCGCTACCTCGGAAGTTCCCCGCTCGATCAGGCCGCCATGTGGCGCGACGATCACGAAAGGCGAGGGCCGCTGCGCGATGCGGATGCGATAATGAACGCCCTCCGTCTCATTCGCCGCGAGCGTCGCGAAACTATCGTATCGGTCCGCCATGTGATTAAAGGCCTCGACGTTCTGGCCGTATTGAGTCGCGCTTGAGGAAAGCATTATGACCGACAAGCCTTCTCCTGAAAAACTTCTCGCCCTCGGTCTGTCCTTCTGGAACGCCAAGGCGCTGCTCTCAGCGGTGGAGCTTGGCGTTTTCGACGCCCTCGCGGAAGGACCGGCCGATCTTTCAACTCTAATGAGCAAGCTCGGGCTGCACGCGCGCTCGGCGCGCGATTTCCTCGACGCGCTGGTGGCGATGAAAATGCTGGGCCGCGAGGACGGCGTATACAGCAACACGGCAGATACCGATCTTTTTCTCGTGCGCGGCCGCCCGAGCTATGTCGGCGGCCTCCTGGAGATGGCCAATGCGCGCCTCTATGCGAGTTGGGGAAATCTGACCGAAGCGCTCAAGACCGGCCAGCGTCAGAGCGAGAATAAGGAAGAGGGCGATCTCTTTGCAGCCCTCTATGCGGACCCCGAACGCTTGCGCGGCTTTCTAGCGGCAATGAGCGGCGTCAGCGCGGGGGCGGCGCATGCAATCGCGGAAAAATTTCCATGGCGGGACTACAAGACTTTTGTCGATGTCGGCGCGGCGCAGGGCATGGTTCCGGTTACGATCGCGCGCGCCCATCCGCATCTTTCGGGCGGCGGTTTCGACCTGCCGGCGGTCGGCCCGATTTTCGAGGAGTTTGTCGCGGCGAATGGTCTTGCCGACCGGCTGCGCTTTTACGCGGGCGACTTTTTCGCCGATGCGCTTCCCAAGGCGGATGTGATCATCATGGGCC
>CAZCJY010000262.1:0-3785 GCA_964498975.1 uncultured Methylocystis sp. | reverse complement strand
TCCTCTTGCGCGAGCGCTACCCGGCGAGCGACAGCAGCTTCCCCGCGACCGGACGGGGTCCAGTCCGAGGCGGTGTCGGCCAAAGCGATAAGATCGGCGACTTCGACCAGCGTCCGGCCCGCAAGGCGCTTGAAGCCGATCTTGCCTTCGTGTTCGAATCGATAGAGCGACGCTGGCGAAACGCCCAAATACGACGCCGCCTCCCGCAAGGATGCATAGCGTCGCTCGCGCAGCGGCAAAGCGGAGTTCATGTTCGGTTGACTGGCGACGTCGCGCATATGTCGTACTCTCGAATGCGCCCTGAGGGGCGCTCTATCGGTTGGAATGGGGCGCCGCTTAATTCAGGTTGACGAGGTAAGACATGGCGACGTGCGCGGCAGCGTTATGGCTATCATGTTTGTTCGTAATAATCAAGTATTGATGCAATAGATATACGTATGTCGTTTGTATGCTGTTCGTAATACACAATGAATGCTATTGTATCCTTTGTTTGTCAAGTAAATACCCCTCTTATGGACGCGATCCGGCTTATGTTGCTGGCGCCCTTATTCCGCCGCGACGGCGAACGAGATCGCCGCGCGCCGCGCCAGATCTTGCGTCGCGTCGACAATGTAGGCCGAATAGTGCGCTTCGATCATTTCGACCGACGTATCGTGAGAGGCCGCGACAAGGCGGATCGGCAGACCGACCCGCAGGCCACGGACAATGCTCGAATGGCGAAGTGCGTACATGACCGTGCTATCGGCCACGCCTGCGCGAGCGATCGCGGCGCTCCAAGACTTCTCGACTTCGTAGGCGGCTCGCCAGGGACGGCGCCGATCTTTGGTCCATTGGAACGGCCCGGTCTTGCGATAGGCCCATCGCTCAAACAGCGTATCGTCATCTGCGCGGCCTTCGATCGCTGGCGCAATACAATCGAATACGTCGGGCGCGAGCGGAATTGCAATCGGCGGTCTTGGCTTCGTCGCGCGGCCTTTCCTTGCGGCCGGGACCATCGCGCGCCCGAAGGCGGTTTGAACGTGTTCGACGCGCATCGCCGAGAGTTGGGAGAAGCGTGCGCCGGGCGCTGCGGCGAGCATGACGAGCCGGCCGAAGTCGCCATCGGGGTCGACGGCGAACGCGGCTTCAACGATCCTCCGCACTTCGTCATCCGAGAGGATTTGCTTTCGCGCGTTGCTCGCCGCCGGACGCGCCTTTGTGCCGACTCGAATTTCCTCGCGCAGGAAGTGAGGCAGTTGGCGCCTGTGCTTCTCACAAGCTGCATTGAGCGCCGCGCGCAGGTCGTTCAGAATGCGATTCTCGGTCGAAGGGGCCAATCTCTTGGGAAGACGTGCGCGCCATTCTTCGATCGTCGTCGCGCGCAGTTTGGAGAGTGCGACGCTCGCGAAAGTCCTGTCGCCGAGAACGTAGCGCGTCAGCCGGCCGCGTGTAATCGGCCCAGCGAGCGGGGAGCGAATGACGCGCATGTCTGCATAAGCCTGAACAACGTCAGCGACGGCGAGCTTGCCAACGGGCGTCGCCTTCGCCGCCTCAAGTAGCGCCGCTTGTTTCCAACGGCTCCATTCGAGCGCCGCGGCGACCGCTTGACGATATGATAGCGCGTCGACCGTCGTCTCACCGTCGTCGGCCTTACCAATACGCTCTTCGACGCGCTTGCCTTCAACGGCGATCTTCGCGACCCAAGAGCCGGCGCTCGCCGCTTCAATCCGACGATACCCCAGGCTCACGCCTCCGCGCCCGCCAGCAATCTTTGTCCAATAGGGATTCTTGCGCGCCGGCAATCGAGCGCGCTTCGCTGCAGTGTCGATTTGAAAAGCAGACAACGCCATCGTCCCACAATTTTGTCCCACACAGACGTTGAAAACGTCATGGACGAGGGTAACAGTGATCTTAAGAAAAACAATAGCTTATGGACGTCACAGACATCTGCAAACCAAGTTCATCAACCCTCCGAAGGCAGAGGTCAGAGGTTCGAATCCTCTCGGGCGCGCCAGTCGCCGCAAGGTCTTGAGACTAAGTCTGCGGCGAAGCTTTCCTCGGAATAATTTTTCTTTGAGACGAAGTCGCCGTCCATCCGCGGGTCATATTGATCCTGGGCTCGTGGAGATAGGCCCCATCCTTTCCTTTTGGGGTTGCGCGATGGCGCCGCGAGACCCCATCTGTGTCTGGGCTGGGCCAGATTTCGTCGTCGGGCGCGCCTGCGCAGCCGAGCGTCCCCGGCGCGCTATTTGCTGCAAAATGTGACTGTCCTTGATTCATCGATACGTTATGAACCGGTCAAGAACGGTCGGTTCAATGTCGAAGCGCAGGAGGTGAGATGACAATTTTGGCTTGCTTGGCCGCGCGCGGCGGCGACGGTCATGTGAGGGGTTTGCATCTGTTGCGCCAAACGCTGGCCGCGGCGTTTCTCGTGGTCTGTTCGACCGCCGCCGCAACGGCGCAAGGTCCGGCGCCGGAGGTCGTCGTCTCTCGTCCTTTGTCCAAGACCATCCCGCGTTGGGACGAATATACCGGCCGCTTCGAGGCCTTGAAGCAGGTCGAAGTTCGCGCGCGGGTCTCCGGCGCGCTGGAGAAGATCAATTTCGCCGACGGCCAGATCGTCAAGGCCGGCGACGTGCTCTTCGTCATCGACCAGCGTCCCTATCAGATCGCCGTGGACAGCGCGCGCGCCGATCTCGCCCGCGCGCAGGCGCAAGTCACCATGTCGGCGCGCGATTACGCCCGCGCGCAGGAAATGACCCAAGGGCGCACGATCACGGTTCGCGACGCCGACCAGCGCAAGGCCAATAATGACATCGCCAAAGCGCAGCTCTTGAGCGCCGAAGCGGCGCTTCGTAACGCCGAGCTCAATCTCGAATGGACGCAAGTGCGCGCGCCGATTTCCGGGCGCGTGTCGGACCGCCGCGTCGACCCGGGTAATCTCGTTCAGGGCGGTCAGGCGGACGCCACGCTGCTGACGACGATCGTGACGCTCGACCCCATCCATTTCGTCTTCGACGCTTCGGAAGCCGATTACATTCGCTATGCGCGGCTCGCGGCTAACGATCAGAAACGCTCTTCGCGGGACTTCAAGAACCCGGTTTCCGTTCGTCTCGCCGACGAGGCCGACTGGAAACATACCGGCGTCATGGATTTCATCGACAATCAGATCAATCGCCGATCGGGCACGATCCGCGGCCGGGCCATTCTCGACAATAAGGACTTGTTTCTCACGCCGGGAACATTCGGCCGCCTGCGCCTTTATGGCGGCGACGTCCCCGCCTTGCTGATCCCCGACGCCGCTGTCGTGTCCGATCAGACGAGCAAGACCGTCTATGTCGTCTCCGAGGATAACAAGGTCATTGCGAAATCGGTGACGCTCGGCTCCTTTCACCGAGGTTTGCGCGTGGTGGAGTCCGGTCTCGACGCCAAGGATCGAGTCGTCATCGGCGGGCTGGCCAATCCCTTCGTGCGGCCCGGCGCCTCAGTGCAGCCCAAAGACGGCGAGATTAAAGAATCCCTCGAGCTGAGCGACAGATAAAAGCGGCGGATAGGATGCGCATCTCACATTTCTTCATCGAGCGGCCGATCTTCGCGGCGGTGCTCTCCGTGCTCCTGACCATCGCGGGCGCGATCGCGCAGGGCGCGCTGCCCGTGTCGGAATATCCCGAGATCGCGCCGCCGACGGTGAACATCAGCGCCACCTATCCCGGCGCCTCGGCCGAAGTGATCGCGGAGACGGTGGCGTCGCCGATCGAGCAGGAGGTCAATGGCGTCGACGACATGCTCTACATCACGTCGCAATC
>CAZCJY010000261.1:0-3811 GCA_964498975.1 uncultured Methylocystis sp. | reverse complement strand
ATCGAGCGGCGGCTGGCCCACCATGCCCTGGCTCGTCGTATTGACGAGAAGCCCCGCGCTGGCGAGCGCGGCGCGGCGCTCTTCCCAGGGATAGGCGGAAACGCACGGCCCGAAATCGGCGGCGAGCCTTTGCGCGCGCTCAAAGGTGCGGTTGAACAGACGTATCTCGCGCGCCCCTGCTTCGATCAGACCCGAGACGATGGCGCGCGCGCCGCCGCCCGCGCCGATAACGACGCAGGGCGCGGTCCCGGCGCGCCAGTCGGGCGCAGCCTCATGCAGCGAGGCGATGAAGCCATAGCCATCGTAATTGCGGCCGATGAGCTCGCCGCTCTTCTCGACGACGACGCAGTTGACGGCGCCGATGCGCGCCGCCGCCGGATCGACATGATCGAGAAATTCGAGCGCCGCCTCCTTATGCGGAATGGTGAGATTGCAGCCGGCGAATCCGAGCGCCGGCAGGGCGCGAAGGGCGGCCTGCAGCCGTCCGGGTTCGACAGGAAGCGGCACATAGGACCCTTCAATCCCATATTGCGCGAACCAATGATTATGGATTTTCGGCGAGCGCGAATGCGCGATCGGCCAGCCCATCACGCCGGCGAGAATAAAGCGATGACGGTTATGCATATTCCCGGCTCCGGGATGAATCGAGGGCGCGGCGAAGCTAAGCGCGCCGCAAGCGTGACGCAAGCGGCCGAAGATTCAAGCGTCCGGGGCGACGGCGAAACCCGCGCCGCAATATTCGACAAGCGCGGCTTCGTCCGCGAGCTCCTCGCGCAGCGTATCGACGCGCGCAAGCCTTGGCCCGCGCCGCGCCACAGTGATCAGCGCATCCAGCGCCGCGCGCCGCCCCGCGACGACCGCTTCGACGGAGCCGTCACGGCGGTTGCGCGCCCAACCCGTCAGATCGAGCGCATAGGCTTCGCGCACAAGAAAAGCGCGATAGCCGACGCCTTGCACGCGCCCTTCGACGAAGAAGCGGATGATCTGATGATCGCTCATCATTTAGACCGCCATATTGTCGATGAGCCGCGTCGCGCCGAGCTTCGCCGCCGCGAGCAAGCGGATCGGCCCATTGTCGCGGCGCGCGACAGGCGCCAGCGAATCCGCATGACGCGCCTCGAAATAGTCGATCTCGAAACCGGCGCCGAGGAGCGCCTCGCGCGCGTCACGCGTCGCTTGGCCGATGTCTTCGCCCTCGGCGATGCGCCGCGCCGCCATGCTCAGCGCGCGATGGAGCGTTGGCGCGCGGGCGCGGTCCTCGCCCGAAAGATAGATATTGCGCGACGACATGGCGAGGCCATCCGCTTCGCGCAGCGTCGGCGCGCCGACGATCCGCGTCGCAATGTCGAGATCGCGCGCGAGACGCTTGATGACCAAAAGCTGCTGATAGTCCTTTTCGCCAAAAACAGCGACATCGGCCTGCGCCTGATTGAGCAGCTTCGTCACAACCGTGGCGACGCCGGCAAAATGCGTCGGCCGAAACCGATCGTCGAGATTGGCCTTGGCGGGGCCCTCCAACGTCACCGTCGTGGCGAAACCTTGCGGATACATCTCTTCAACCGAAGGCGCGAAGACCAGATCGGCGGAAATGGTCGCGAGCTTGTCGAGGTCGGCTCGAAGCGTGCGCGGATAGCGGGCGAAATCTTCGCTTGGGCCAAATTGCGTCGGATTGACGAAAATCGTGACAATCACGCGCTCGGCCAAGCGCTTCGCCGCCTCAACCAGCGAGAGGTGTCCAGCATGCAGCGCGCCCATGGTCGGCACAAGGCCGATGCGCTCGCCCGCCCCGCGCCGCGCGCGAACGTAAGCGCGCAACTCCTCCACGGTGGCGACGACGGGAACCTCTGCGCTCATGAGCGACGGCCTCCTTTTTGAGCCGCGAGCAGGCTCGAAAGATAATCGATGTAATCGGCGGGCAGAGCCTGCGCGCGCGCCGCGGCGACGACCCCTTCAAGATAGAGACGGTCGGCCGCGCCGAGATTGGGATTTGCGCCGACATAGGTCAGCGCCATGGCCGAGCCGACCGGCTCGCGCAGAACGGGAAGGATTTTCTTCGCATAGAGACCGCGCGCAAGGTCTTCGTAACGGTCGAGCGCCGCGACGTCGCCCACGGCGACATCCCACAGCACGCCATGCACGCTCATCCGCCGATCCGGCGCGACGCTGACGAAGCCGGACGGCATGACGATAAGCCTGAAGCCGGCGAGCCGCGCCCGGCCCAAGAGCCGCGAGCGCGGACAGCGCGCCGCCATGGCGGCGGCGTCCATGTTGGAGCCATAGGCGAAATAGAGCGGCAGGCGCTTAACCCTCTCGCAGGACCGACGACGCGTGCTATATCACGGCCCGCACGGAAGGGTGGCCGAGCGGTTTAAGGCACCGGTCTTGAAAACCGGCGTGGGGGCGACTCCACCGTGGGTTCGAATCCCACCCCTTCCGCCAACATTGCATAGTAGTGATTTGTATTCAGATGGAAATCTGATTTTATCTCGGCGCAGGTCTTACAATCAGTCTTACAATCGAGCCGCGCCTGATGCGGATTTGAGCGGACAATCGCAGACGCTCGACAAGCGGAAATCGGATATGCGGGAGGCTGTGGGGGGATTATTCCTGTTCGTCGAGCGTGACGCGCTACGGGCAAGGAGCCCGCTCGATGTTGAGTGGGTGATTGGGAAAGGGGAATATACACGTATATAAATCCGGCGTGCTATGGTCTCCTCGCGCAGGCGATAACCATCGTATGGTATTTTGTTCCATCTCCACTTGCCATAACCACAGTATATTATGCACACCAAAATTTGTGTACGTCTAACGGGGTCATGTTTCTTTTTTCAAAAATATTTATACTGTCTCCTGGCCTTATATTCATAATTACATCTGAACTGTAATCGGTCTTTATTCTAACTTCGCCGTCTGATTCATGTCGCGCGCGTCAACCAAAGTAGGAAGCGCGCGAGCCTGACGCGCCAAAGGCGGACAAACAGCGCCGGCCAGCTGGCGCCGGAAGGAGTCGGCGTCATGCCTGCCGCTCCGCGAAGCGCAAATCAAACTCCGCAGAGAATGAGGCGTGAACGGCATCCATCTGCTCGCATATGTCCAACGAAAGCTGAATTAACGCGTCGGCGGCAGTATCGCTAATTTCATCGCGAACGCCGCAGATGGCGAGATGCAGCGCATAGATTCGGCTTTTCATGTCCGACAATTGGTCGCAATGGATGTTATCCATGAGGCGATCTTGCGCGGGCTCAGCGAGCTTGGCTTCATCGTGCGTGGTCATGCCAGCGCCTCCGCTTGAAGGACCGGCGAACGCAGCAGCGTCGCAAGAAAGCGCCCGCTGTTCTGCGGAACGCAGCCGTGGTCATATTCGACGAGATATGCGACAGCGGCGCGAGCGCCCGCCGTTGAAGTCGGGGCTGTTCCGATCAGCGCTTCGAGCGCCGCCCCTTCGTTGTAACTCGCGGCCTTATAGGCGGCCGTGTCGGCTTCCGTCACCTCGCGACCTTCCTGCTGCGCGCGAACTTCGTCCGTGAGATCACACGTTGGCATAAAGGCGCGCCAAGCCGCCTTGTGGCGCTCGATCGCCGCGAAGATCGGATCGTCGTCTTGCTCCTCCGCAACGGCAGCCGGTCCGGCGAGCTTCTGCTTCTCTGGCCTACTCATGCCCGCGCCTCCTGACTGAGGACGGCAAGCGCGTTGCGGATCGCGCCGAGCAAAGGCTCGGGATAATCCTCGCCCGGATCGCGATGCGGCCCTTCAAGGTGCTCGGCGACGAAGGCGAGCAACGCCAGACCGCCCGCAGAGGTCGTCGGCTGCG
>CAZCJY010000260.1:0-3814 GCA_964498975.1 uncultured Methylocystis sp. | reverse complement strand
ACGTGCGCCGCCAGATCGGCGCAGAGATCAACCGCATGACCGCCTCCGCCCGCGCCGCTTTTCTGGAATCCGAGCAGCGCGAGGCGTCGCTTTCCAGTCAGCTCAAAAGCGCGCAGGCCGAGAGCGGAGAACTCGGCCCGGAGCTCGTCAAACTCGGCGACCTGGAGCGCGAGGCGAAGGCGGAGCGCGGCGTTTATGAGCAACTGCTCAACCGTCAGCGCGAGCTCGCTCAGGTGAAGGATTTGGATCCAAGCGACATCCGCATCGTTTCTCCGGCGCTTCCGCCCTCCCGAACGACGCCCCCGCCGATAGCGCTTGCAGCGGGTTCGGCCGCGCTTGGCCTTCTCTCCGGCCTCGCTTATGCGCTTGCGCGGGAATGGCGGCAGGACACGCTTAAGACCGCCGCCCAAGCCGAACGCCTCGGCGGCGTCGAGGTGCTGGGTTTCATTCCGCTGATTGTCCCGCCCAGGAAAGAGGACAAGGAGACCAAGAAGGAGGATAAGGAGGCCAAGAAAGAGGGCGAAAAGGCGCCGCGGCCCGATCTTGCTCCCTGGCTCGCCGATCTCTGCGCCGAACTCATTCCCGAGGAGTCCGGCGAAGAGGGGATCGCCCTTCTCATCGCCTCGACACGGCGCGGCGAGGGGCGTACGACAGTCGCGGCCAATCTCGCCGCCTATCTCGCGCAGGGCGGCGACCGCGTGCTGCTGATCGAAGCCGATCGGCAGGCGCATGTGAAAAAGCCGCGATTGGGCCTGCTCGACGTTCTGCAAACCGGCGAGGATTTGCAGCAGGCTCTCGTCGAACCGTCGGACGCGTCCTATACGCTGCTGCCCTTCGGCGGCGGCGCGCTCGAACACCCCGGCGACATCGGCGGTCTGATGAGCGGCGTCACCATGCGCGCGATGCTCAAGCTCGCGCGGCAATGGTTCGATATTATCGTGATCGACGGGCCGCCTGCGCTGGAGGCCCCCTACGCCCGCCTGCTCGCCGCCCAAACGGACCACACCGTTTTCATCATTGAATGGGATAAGACCAATTCGGCCGACGCCGAGGCGGCGCTCGACCGGCTGGACCTCCGGGACACGGCCGTGCTTTATAACAAGGCCGATGTGAAGCGCCTGAGCCTTTACGATCCGCCGCAATCGCGCCTGATGGAGCAGCAGGCCGTCGAAATCGCCCAGGCCGCCTGAAGGCCTCCGGGAGCACTAGCGGGCCCGCGAAAAACCGACATAATCGCCAAGAATCATGGGCTGCGCGGCGCGCCCGTCCCCCCTCCTCCGCCTGAGGTCAATATTGGCTCACTCCAAGATCGTAGATTTGACTCGCGTCCGTCTCTCCCGCCGCTGGCTGATGGGCGCCGGCGCCGCTACGCTGCTTGCGCCTCGCGCCATAGCCAAATCAGGCGCCGCGCAGCCTGACGGTTCAGGCAGGTTCGGCGCGCTTGAGCCCGGCGAAGTCGAGAGCCACGGCCTCTCGGCTTTCGGGAACCTCGGCGAGCCAGCCGACTTCAAATATTTCGGCTATGTGAACCCGAAAGCGCCGAAAGGCGGAACGCTCGCGCTTTCGCCCCCGAGCCCGACTTACGACACGTTCAACGCCTATGTGCTGCGTGGCAATCCGGCGACGGGCATGTCGCTCGTCTTCGACACGCTGATGAACCAGAGCCTGGATGAACGAGACGCTTATTACGGCCTCGTCGCGAAGAAGGTGCGCATCTCGGCGGACAAGCTCACCTACGCCTTCCTGCTGCGCAAAGAAGCGCGTTTTCACGATGGCTCGAAACTGACTGCTCATGACGCCGCCTTTTCGCTCAACATTCTGAAGACGAAGGGCCACCCGGTCATCAGCCAGCTGCTGCGCGACCTTGAGAGCGCCGAGGCCGAAGCCGACGACATTCTCGTCTTGCGTTTCGCGCCAGGCCGCACGCGCGACCTGCCGCTCAGCGTCGCCAATCAGCCGATCTTCTCGCGCGCTTACTATAAGGATCGCGATTTCGAGGCGACGACGATGGAGCCGCCGCTCGGCTCCGGGCCATACAAAGTCGGGGCCTTCGAGCAGGGCCGTTATATCGCCTATCACCGCGTTCCAGACTATTGGGCGAAGGATCTGCCGATCGCCACCGGCCAGGGCAATTTCGACGTCGTTCGCTTCGAATATTTCGGCGACAGCCAGGTCGCTTTCGAAGCGTTCAAGGCCGGCGCCTTCACCGAGCGCGAGGAGAATATCGCCCGCGTCTGGGCGACGGGCTATGACTTCCCCGCCTTCAAGGAAGGCCGCGTCAAGCGCACGACGACGCCCAACAACAACATCCCGCAAATCCAGGGCTGGTTCTTCAACACGCGCCGCAAGATTTTTCACGATCCGCGCGTGCGCGAAGCGATTGGCTACGCCTTCGACTATGAATGGACGAGCCGCAATCTGATGTATGACGCCTACCGGCGCATCTCTTCTTATTTTGAAAATTCAGAGCTCGCCGCCAAAGGCTTGCCGAGCGACGAAGAGAAAGCGCTGCTGGAGCCTTTCCGCGACCAATTGCCGGCGGAAGTCTTCGGCGAGCCCTTCGCCGCGCCTGTCTCCGACGGCACCGGGCAGGATCGCGCACTGCTGAAGAAGGCGAGCGACCTCTTCGCCGCCGCCGGCTGCACGCGCAAGGACGGCGTTCTGCGTCTGCCGGACGGCGCGCCGCTCGAATTCGAATTTCTCGACAACTCCAACGTCTTCGAGCGACACACGCAGCCCTTCATCAAGAATCTGAAGCTGCTCGGCGTCAATGCGCGCATCCGTATCGTCGACGCCGCGCAATATAAGAAGCGTCTGGAGGATTTCGATTTCGACATCGTCCATGACGTTCTGCTGATGAGCTGGAATCCGGGCGAGGAACTGCGCGCCTACTTCAGCTCCAAGACCGCCAATATGAACGGTTCGCGCAATCTCGCCGGCGTTTCAAATCCGGCGATCGACGCGCTCGTTGAGAAGGCGCTGCAAGCCAAGACACGCGAGGAGCTCGTCACCTGCTGCCGCGCGCTCGACCGCGCCTTGCGCGCCGAGCGCTATTGGGTTCCGCACTGGTATAATCCGGTGCATCGCTTCGCCTATTGGGATCTCTTCGGCCAGCCCGAACGCGCGCCCAAATTCGACACCGGCGTGTTGTGGACATGGTGGTGGGACGAAGAAAAGGCGCGCAAGATCAACTTCACGGGACGCTAAGCGTGACGCCATTCCAAGAGGTCTCGGCTGTCATTCCCGGCGACGCGAGGCGGCGACCGGGAATCCAGGGGCAAATCCACAAAGCTCCGGCACGATTCTGGATTCCCGGTCGGACCTCCGGCCCGCCGGGAATGACAAGCCGGCATCATCAGTCGAAAGCGGAACATTAGTATGGGAGCCTATATCGCGCGCCGCCTGCTGCTGATGATCCCGACGATCCTCGGCATCATGCTCATCTCCTTCGCCATCGTGCAATTCGCGCCGGGCGGGCCGGTCGAGCGCATTATCGCGCAGCTGCAAGGCTTCGACGTCGGCGCGACGGGACGTTTTTCGGGCGGCGGCGGCGACGTGGGACAAGGCGGCGCGAGCCAGACCGGGACGATGGCGGCGGAAACTGCCTCCAAATATCGCGGGGCGCAGGGTCTCGACCCTAAATTCATCGCGGAGCTCGAGAAGCAGTTCGGCTTCGATAAGCCGGCCTGGGAGCGCTTCCTGCTGATGGTGAGGAATTACGCGATGTTCGACTTCGGCCGCAGCTATTTCCGCGATGAGAGCGTCATCAAGCTGATCGGCGAAAAGCTTCCCGTCTCCATGTCGCTCGGCCTGT
>CAZCJY010000259.1:3032-3833 GCA_964498975.1 uncultured Methylocystis sp. | reverse complement strand
CTTCATAGCCGGGCTCGCGCGCGAGCCCGGCTATGAAGCGATCGCCGTCCGCGATCTCGGCCTGTTGAACGCCAAGGACTGGGCTTGGTTGGCTGGAGGAAGATCCAGGATGAAATAGGACGCTCGTCACCAACAATGTCTCCGAATTCCGCAAACGAAGGAACCGGTTCAAGTTCCCCTACCCGGGTCCAGTTCACCCGAAGCGGCCCATCACGTAATCTTGCGTGTGAGGCTGTTGGGGATTGTGCAACACGGCGTTGCTCTCGCCATATTCGATGAGCCGACCGAGATACGAGAGCATGCAAAGTCGTGGGGTTCGTCATGCTGCGAGTTGCACGGCGCGATTTTCATCATTCGGTTGAAAGTCTGGATATAGGCGTTGGAACGAGCCGGAGCGTTTTGTTGAGAACGGCGGTACGCACGTCGAGGAAAGGCTGTACGGTCCATCTATTCCATCGCATTTGCTGCTTCTTGATCATGCGCTTGGACAAGATCTCATTCACCGCGCTCTCTAGGAAGGCGGTGGAAATTGGAAGCCCGTCATGGCGCCGCTGTCCATAGTTCACCAGCGCGCGACGATTGGCGTGAAGATATTCAATCAGATCGTGAATATACCGTCGAGCTGTATCCGCGCCACGCGCGTCACGGATGTGGGCGGCGTCAAACCAATGGGCCAGACTCGCCAAGCGCCCAAGACACGAACTCGAACGTCCGCGCCAAAGCTTCCACTTTGCGCTCCCAAGGTCGCGGACAGGAGAATTGCGGAGATAGGCCCTGTCCGTACCCGCCCCCAATCCGCGT
>CAZCJY010000259.1:0-3022 GCA_964498975.1 uncultured Methylocystis sp. | reverse complement strand
ATTTGAGACAGAGGGCGGCGTGATTTAATGGAGGACGCGGCTAATCTGATGGTTGAATTTATGCGGCGGTCATTTGGTGTTGCAAGCGGCGATTTTGGATTGTGATGCGTTTGATTGTCAACGGCGGCGACAAAATGTGCCAGATGGCGGCTTGAAAGTGTACCGGTCTGGTTGAGAGAAAAGGGCCGCGAAGCCCTGGTGAGCTTTGTTACCGCGCGCATTGAGGCGCGCGGAGCGTAGCGAAGCGCGGCTCAATGCGCGCGGCGGCGATCAGATTTCTGCGTCGGCGTCTCCTTTGGCGTTTGTGGTTGCGCTCTGTTCGTTACCGCTGCGCCGTTGCGCCTTCTTGGCCGTCGCGAGCCGGTAGCTGTCGCCATTCATCTCCAGGATATGAACATGATGGGTGAGGCGGTCGAGAAGCGCGCCGGTGAGCCGCTCCGAACCGAACACCGAGGTCCATTCATCGAATGGCAGATTGCTGGTCACGAGAGTGGCTCCGCGTTCGTAACGCTGGCTGAAGACCTCGAACAGCAGCTCCGAACCAATCGCCGTGAACGGCACGTAGCCCAGCTCATCGACGATCAGCAATTTGACCGTGTTGAGATGTTTTTGCAGCGCCCGCAGGCGACGTTCGTCGCGCGCTTCCATGAGTTCGTGCACGAGAGCGGCGGCTGACGTGAAGGCGACGCTGTAGCCTTTCTGGCAAGCGGCGAGCCCGAGTGAGAGGGCCACGTGGGTCTTGCCGGTTCCGGACGGCCCAAGGGCAATGCAGTTCTGTTGCTTCTCGAGCCATTCGCACCGCGCCAACTCTAAAACCAGCGGCTTGTTGAGGGAGAGCTGCGCGGCGAAGTCGAACGTGTCGAGGCTCTTGATCTGCGAAAAGCGCGCCAGGCGAATGCGACGTTCGACGTTGCGGCGCTCGCGGTCGATGCGCTCCAGTTCGCACAGTCGAAGCAAATAGCGCGGGTAGTCGGCGCGATCCTGCGCCGACTCCATCGCCACCTTCTCGTACTCGCGCGCGAAGGTGGGAAGCTTCAGCGCCTTGAGATGATTGCCCAGCAGCACCTGCGGCGCGACAATCGTTTGTGAGCCTGGCTCGTGCGAAGTGGTCATGCCGAAACTCCCGCGGTCGTCGGCATGGAGCCCGCGTTGGCGATGAGCCCGAGATAGGCGCGCGGATCCGTAGCGCCGACATTGGCTACTGGCAGGTAAGGGTAGAAGGTCAGATCGAGCCGCGCCGGCCGGTTCTCCAATCTGGCGAGCAGAAGCATCTTCACCGCGTCGAAGCTGATCGCGCCAAGGCGCAGCGCCTCCGCGGCGGCCTGTTCGACCTGATGCTGATGAAAGTCTTCCATCAATCGCAGCACCTGAATGAACTCGCGGCGCCCGCCATTGCCCATGCGCGCCTCCATTAACCGCCGTAGGCGATGGATGCATTCGGCGAGGCGCCAGTCGTCCAGCGGCGCGGCCTGATCGAGCGCCTTGTTCTTGTGTTCCAACAAGGCGAGATAATGCAGGGGATTGTAAATAAACTCGGCCTTGTCGTAGCTGCGGAGGTGAGTGGCGATCGTCTCGCCGCGACAAGTGATCTCGACCCTGTCGACGTATCCCTTCGCCAGAACCTCTTGATGGCCGTAGCGCGTCGGAACCGAATAATCATTATTGCGGTAGCGCACCAGCGACATGGACGAGACGCGGGTGGCGACCTTATGACAGGCGTCATAAGGCGCCGGCGGCAACGGCATGAACGCCGCTGTGTCCGCCTGCATGCGCTCGGCGATCGTGGCGTCATGGCCGCGCAAGATCGCCTGACGCCGCTTGACGCAGGCGTCGAGGAACCGCGCGTTGAGCGCGTCGAAACTGTCCGCGACGGGCAGAGGCGTCATGAAGTTGCGCCGGACATATCCGACCAGCCCCTCGACCTTGCCCTTGTCGTTGCCCTTGCCCGGTCTGCCAAAGCGGTCGACGAATAGGTAATGGCTCTGGAGTTCCGCGAACATTTGCGAGCGCAGGCGCTCTCCGCCCTTCACGATCCTGGCCACCGCCAGCCGGGTATTGTCATACAAGATCGATTGTGGCACGCCGCCGAAAAAATCGAACGCCGCCACATGACCATCGCAAAAGGCTTCCGCCGTCTCGGCTGGATACGCCTTGACGAAGCAGCCATCCGAGTGCGGCAGATCCACGCAAAAGTAATGAAAGCGGACCTTCTTGCCCGCGATATAGGCGTCCGCCTCGCCGAAGTCCGCCTGCGCATGCCCCGGGCGATGGCTCAAGGGAACGAACATCTCGCGCGAGCGCAACATGGCTCGCGCCACATACTCCCGCACGATCGTATAGCCGCCGGAAAATCCTTCTTCATCCCGCAGCCGTTCGAAAATCCGTTGCGCCGTGTGGCGCTGCTTTTTGTGCACGCTCCGGTCGTCTTCAAGGATCTTGTCGATCCAGGCCATATACGGACCAAGCTTCTTCGATACCGGCCGCTCGCGCCGCCGATAGCCCGGCGGAACCGAATACTGGAGCATCTTCGTGATCGTGTTGCGATGAACGCCAAAGCGCTTCGCCGCCTCCCGGCGGCTCACCCCCTCCACCATCACCGCGCGTCGTATCCCGGCATAGAGTTCCACTGTGAACATCCTTTCGGCCTCTCCATGCCAGTCAATGACATCGAGTCGGCCTAGCAGGACCGGTACACTTTTGCGCCGCCCTCAAAGCAGCAGATCAAAGCCGGTTCAGTGGTACACTTTGCGCCCGCGCTTTATACCCGGACTTCCTCGATCTCCTCTTCGGTAGCTTTCAACATCATCGTCTCCCGCGATGGGCTCATCGCACCGCGCTGTAAAGGGTTTGCGAAAGCCTAACAATAGTCCGATGTCGTTGAGCTTTCAAAAATCCGGCGCGACTTCGCTGGATGCCCACTTTGGGCATGACCTGCGCTTCGCCAAAGGCTCCTTCGCGCCATTAGCAGTCATATACACGCCGACAAAGGCTGGATTCCAATCCGCCCCGAGCGAACCCACGC
>CAZCJY010000258.1:743-3835 GCA_964498975.1 uncultured Methylocystis sp. | reverse complement strand
CTAGTCCTCGGCGCGGCGCCATTTAGGCATCAAGATGATGCAATTGGGATTGAGCCCCGCCTTCTGAAGCACGTCGATCTTGGCGACGAGCTTGTCGCTCGCAAGATCGACGACGCTCACAGAGCCGTCGCTCATGTCGGGGAGGTTCAGCAGACTGTTCTGGACGAAGGCGTATCGCCGGTCTGGGGAGAACACGAAATGATGTGCGCCGGCCGCCGTCGGCGTGCTGGCGAGGAGCTTCGGCTTTCGAGGATCGGCGATGTCGAAGACATTGAGCGCGCCGGGCTTCGCTGTCGTGACATAAAGCCTGTCGCCCGTTTCGCTGAATTCCATTTCCAGCGGAACGCCCTGTCCCATTGGCGCGAAGTCGTAGACTTGTTGCAGGTCGACGCCTTTATCCGTCCGCCAGGTCGCCGCCCAGAGCGTCCCGCCGAGCATGTTGGTGATATAGGCGGTCTGCGGCTCGCGATTGGGAATGAAGGCGGTCTCGACTGGCGCTTCGGCCGCAGGCGAGGGCTTGTTCGACACTTTGTGCGTTGCGCGCAGCGTTCCGGTGGAGGCTTCGATCAATGCAATGGTGTCGCCGGCCTGTTTGAAGTCGCTCGGATCGACGGTGCTCGTCGCGATTAAAAGATCGAGCTTTTCGTTCAGCGTCAGACCGTGCGGATATTTGATGAAGGGCTTCGCCCCCGCGGCGCCGGATTCGGGCGCGGCGATCACCTTCAGCGTTTTATCGCTTTGCGCGTCGCCCATGATGATGTTGCTCGACCCCATACAGCTCAAGAACCAGCGCTTGCGATCGTCGGAGAAGACCATGTCCTCGCCGACCTTGCAGTCGGGGACGGGAACGATCGCGACGTTTTGGGGGAAGGTTGAAAGATCGTAGACGCCGAGGGCGCTGCGGCCGAGCGAGGTGACATAGGCCTTGGTCTGGCCTTTGTTGAAATAGATGTGATGCGCGACGAAGTCGGGCGGCAGCGGCGCATCCTTCACAATCGTGTTGAATGTCTTCGAGGCGGGATCAATGTCGACGATGGCGATTCCTTCGCGGCGGGGCTCTACGCCGGCCTTGCTCTCGTAATTCATCGCCGCGAGAATTTCGGCGCCGGCGGGCTCCGTGCAGCACAGGCCGGCGAGGATGAGCGGTGCGAGATATTTTCTCATTGTGCGATGCTCCCTTGTTTTTATATTAGACCAGTCGTCTATGCCTTGGCCGCACGAAAGGCGGCTCTTGCTCTTCATTGTTCTAAGCGCGGCAGTAGCCGAGCAGCATGTCGTCGACGAAGGCGCGAAGCGGCGCGGCGGCGCGCTCCACCTTCATGCGCAGCATCGCTCCCTGCCAGCCATTGACCAGCATATCCGCTAGAGCGCGCGCGTCGCGGTCCTGGCGCACGGCGCCTTCCGCCTGCGCGCGGGCGAGACCCTTGGCAAGGAGGTCGCGATAGCGGTCGACGGCTTTTTTTAACGCCTCGCGCGCGGGCGCGCTGCTGTCGCCGATCTCGCCCATGAGATTGCCGAGCAGGCACCCGCCGGCGAAATCATTGGCCTCTAACTCGCTGATTGATTCGCGGAAATAATTGGAGAGCGCTTCAAGGCCGCCCTGGCCCGGCGCAGCCAGATGTTCGCCAAGGCGCTGGACGAAAGGCGCGATGTAATGCTCGATCGCCTGCGCGCCGAATTCCTCCTTGCTGGGGAAATAGTAATAGAAGGAGCCCTTCGGCACTTTCGCCGCCGCGAGCACGTCGGCGAGGCCGGCGCCGTGATAGCCCTTCCGCAGCATCAGCGCGACGCCATGGTCGAGCAGGCGTTTCTTCGTCGCGTCGGTCGCATTGCGATCTGACATGGCGGCAACTATGCGACCGGTCGTCTAGTATGTCAAACGGCGCTCTGGGCGCGACTGGAAAATTGGCGAAATCCGGCGTCGAATCGGCGCGAAACGCGCGCCTCGCGTCATTGACTTGAATCGGCGCTTACTCCTATATGCGCTCACTCGGCGTCGCCCCAAAAGGGCGACGATCGCTTTTATTCGCCCTGACGGGGGTCGTTCCTAACAGGGATCGCGTCAGGCGAGGCGGAGCGGGCCGACACTTTTATAAATGCGCGGCGGGGCCCAAGGCCGCGTCGGCGCGGGAAATAAACGATGAAGCGCGGCGCGGCCTGGGGCGGCGTCGGCGCGGGAACAGAAAGGCTGGACGGCTTGCGCCGGCAGCCTTGCCGAGCGGAGAACAACGGTGAAACGGACCTTTCAGCCCAGCAAGATCGTGCGCAAGCGGCGCCACGGCTTTCGCGCCCGCATGGCCACGGTCGGCGGCCGCAACGTCATCGCCGCGCGGCGCGCGCGCGGGCGCAAGCGCCTCTCGGCTTAAGCCGCGCGCAAGCGGATGAAGAGGCGGATGGCTGCATGATGGCGCAAGTCCCCGCCGCGGATGAGTCAGCGTCGCGTCCAGCGCCCTTGTGTCGGCGCGGCGATTTCATGCGCGTCTCGCGCGGCGGCGCGCGCGTCGCCATGCCGGCCTTCACGCTGCAGATGGCGCCGCGCGAGGATAGCGGCGCCGAGACGCCGGCCCGCTTCGGTCTCACCGTCACCAGGAAGGTCGCCGGCGCCGTCGGCCGCAACCGCATTCGCCGCCGGTTGAGGGAGGCGTTGCGTCTCGGCGGTGCCCTTGGCGCGAAGCCGGGCCGCGATTACGTCTTTGTCGCCCGGCGTCCGGCGCTCGCCGTCACTTTCGCCGATCTACTCGCGCAAATGACCGAAGGGCTCGCCAGATTGAACGATCGCGGCGCGGCGGCCTCTCGGCGCAAACAGAAAGACAGGCCTTGGGAGCCATGAAAGAGAACACAAAAAATATGCTCCTCGCCGCGGCGCTGTCGATGATTTTCATCGGCCTGTGGGACTATTTCTACGCCTTCCCGGAGATGGACAAGCAGCGCAAGGCGCAGTCCGAGCAGGCGCGCATGGCGAAGATTCCCAAGCTCGGCGCGCCCGAGAAGACGACGGCCGCCGCGCCGGCCAAGACCGCGCCGAAGACGCGCGAGGCGGCGCTGGCGATGAGCCCCCGCATCGCCATCGACACGAAATCGCTTTCAGGCAC
>CAZCJY010000258.1:0-733 GCA_964498975.1 uncultured Methylocystis sp. | reverse complement strand
ATCGCGCTCAAGGGCGCGCGCATCGACGACGTCTCGCTGAAAAACTATCACGAGACCGTCGATCCCTCGAGCCCGATCATCACGCTGCTCTCGCCCGAAGACGGCCCGAGCCCCTATTACGCCGAACTGGGCTATCTCACCGCGGAAACGGAGAACGCTCCCGCTCTGCCGACGACCGAGACTTTGTGGACGGCGGACTCCGACAAATTGACCGTGACAAAGCCGGTGACGCTTTCGTGGGACAGTGGCCAGGGCCTCGTCTTCAAGCGCGTCATTTCGGTCGACGACGAATATCTTTTCACCGTCAAGGACAGCGTCGAGAACAAGGCGGGCAAGCCCGTCACGCTACATTCCTATTCGCGCGTCACCCGCGTCGGCCACCCGCCGTCGGCGGGCTATGCGGCGCTGCATGAAGGCTTCATCGGCGTCGTCGGCGACACGGGCGAAGAGCTCACTTACGACAAGATCGAGAAGGAGCCGAACGCCTCCAAGACCTTCAAGGGCGTCGGCGGCTGGGTCGGCTTCACCGATAAATATTGGGGCGCCGTCGTCGCGCCAGACCAGAACGCCGCGATGGAGGCGCGCTACGCCTCCATGGGCGGCGGCGCGTTGAAGACCTATCAGGCCGACACGGTCAGCGAGGCGAAGACGGTCGAGCCCGAGAAATCGACCGAGGCGACGACTTACGTCTTCGCCGGCGCCAAGGAGGTCGACACGCTCGACGCCTATAAGG
>CAZCJY010000257.1:688-3838 GCA_964498975.1 uncultured Methylocystis sp. | reverse complement strand
CTTCACCTGCCAGCTTGCGGTCTTCGCCTGTCTCGCCTTGGCGCTGGGCCGGGCGCGCGGCGTGCTGAGCCAGGAGCGCGAGCGCGAACTCGTCTCGCAGCTCATCGCAACGCCCGGCCAGATGGCGGAGGCGCTCTCTCGCGAGGCGCAGATCGAGCCGGTGGCGCGCGACGTCGCGCGCGCCACGAGCGTGCTCTATCTCGGCCGCGGTCCGGCCTTTCCGCTGGCGCTCGAAGGCGCGCTGAAGCTGAAAGAACTCTCCTACATACACGCCGAAGGCTATGCGGCGGGTGAATTGAAGCATGGTCCCATCGCGCTCATCGACTACGCCATGCCGGTCATCGTGCTCGCGCCGCCCGACGCGAACCTGGAGAAAACCGTCTCGAACCTGCAGGAAGTCGCGGCCCGCGGCGGCCATCTCATTTTGATCGGCTCGCCGCACGCCCACGAAGCCGCGGCGGCGGAACTGGCCGGCTTTATCGAAATGCCGGAAAGCGTCGTCGGGCCATTCGCGGTCATCGTTTACGCCGTTCCCGCGCAACTTCTCGCCTATCACGTCGCGACTTTCATGGGTAAGGACGTGGATCAGCCGCGCAATCTCGCAAAGAGCGTGACGGTGGAATAGGGCGCTCAGCCCCGCCTGATGATTTCGACCGCGTTTTGCGCTTCGACGATGGCGCTTTCGACCGCCGGCATGCCCTGGCCGTCCGAATGCGCGAGCAGCACATTGCCGAAACGTTTTGGCAGCGCGCGCATCGTTGCGACGATCCCGGGGGTTGCGATCAGATGGTGATGCCCCCACCGCGTCAGCCGCACCTCGGCAAGCCGCGCTTTCGCGAAGGCCGCCGGCATGAAACGACGCAGCTCCTCGACGATCGGGCCAGCAAGCGCGCCGCGGTCGCCGGCGAGCAATTGCGCGCGGCCCAGGCGAGGATTCCGAAACGGCGCATAGACGGTCAAGACGCCATGGTCTTTCGGCCGCTCGCCAGGGGTCAGAACGGCTGTCGCGTCAATAACGTCGCTGAAAGCGCCGGCGTCCGGCGTCCAGCTGTCATAGGCGCCCGCCGACAGCGGCCCCTCGAAGCAGCAGTTGGCGACGAGGTAGCTGCCCTGGCGCAGTCCCTTCATCGCCGCCGTCGCGGCCGGATCGACGCCGCGCAAAATTCGCCCGGCGAAGAAATAGGGCGCCGCCACCACGGCCCAGCGCGCCTCGACGCAGCGCGGTTCGCCGGGACGCTGCGCATCGAACCAGGCGACCCGGGCGTAGCCGCCGTCGGCCGGCTCCACGGCGAAGACCGCCGCGCCCGGCGTGACGCGCCCGGCGCCGCTGCGCTCCACTCTCGCCGCATGGCGCGGGCGAGCGCCGCGTTGCCGCCAGGAAACGCATAGATGGGGACGCCGATCTCGGAGAGGAAATTGACGCCCGCATAGGCGGAAATCTCGCCTGCGGGGGCGCCGAGCGCCGAAAGGCAGAAGGCGTCGATAAAGCCGAAGAGGCCGGCGTCTACATTCTCGCGCGTCAGAAAGTCGAGAAGCGACAGCCGGTCGAGCGCCAGCGCCGCGTCGGAGGCTTCCTTGATCGGAATCTTGGGGAATTCACTGCTGTCGGCCACCGCGCGCAGGAGCTTTTTCAGGCTCTCGTATGGTTTGCGCAATTCGCTCTGGAACGGGTCTTGCGCGCCGGGCGCGCCCGTGAGCAGGCGATCGACCGGCTCGGGAACGGGCCGGGGCCTCAGGCCCAGCATGTCATAGAAGGCGCCGAAAGGCTCGGCGAGATCGACGAAATAGGCCGAGCCGAGCGCATAGTCGACATTGCGCCAGCGTCCGGACTTGGCGACGCCGCCGGGCTCCGATTCGCGCTCGAGCAGGATCAGGTCGCGATCGTGGAGCAGCGCCGCGACGGCGAGGCCCGCGAGCCCGCCGCCGAGGATCGCGATTTCGACGCGCCGCTCTGGCGTGGGCAAGGGCCTGTTCCACAGCCCGTCGCGGATCGCATGCATGGGCGCGAAACTATCGCCGGTCCACTCGCCCAGGCGATATTCCGGCTCTTCCGCCGCCGCGCGCGGCAATATCAGCGCGGCCCCCGTCGCGCTGAGACCGGCAATCGTGCGTCGGCGCGTCAGCATATCCGCCCTATGCAACAACAGGCTTGATCATACATGCGTTCCCGCTGCGGGCTGCCCCCGCCATTGACAGGGGGCAGGCCGAACTGGTCTATGCGCTGACGGTCGCGCCTCGCGCCTTCCTAAGAAAGGACGAACCGCCACTTGCTCGCCTCGATCCCCCCCGCCTATGTCGCCCCTTTTGAACGGGCGTGGCGCAATCAGGAGCTCATCCGCGCCGTCGTGCGGCGCGAGTTCATTTCGCGGTTTCGCGGCTCCGCTCTCGGGCCGCTCTGGGCGGTGATCTCGCCGCTCATCATGCTGCTCACCTATACGGCGCTCTTCTCTCTCACTGTGCCGCAGCTTTCCGCCGGCATGAGCGTCTCGGATTACGCAAGCTCCATCTTCATCGGCCTGATCGTCTTCAACCTGTTCAGCGAACTCGCCTATCGCGCGCCAATGCTGCTGCATGAGCATGTCAATTTCGTCAAAAAGTCGATCTTCCCGAGCGAGACGATCGCCTGGACGGCGACGATCCGCGCCTTCACATATGCCGGCATCGCTTTCGTCGTCTACATTGTCTTCCGGCTGCTGACGGCGGGAACCATACCCTTAACCATCGTGCTGACGCCGCTGCTGATCGTGCCTTTCGCGCTGTTCATTCTGGGCGTCGTCTGGTTCCTGATGGCGCTCGGCGCCTTCACCCGCGACGTCGCGCATATCATGGCCTCGATCGTGCCGGTGCTGATGTTCGCGACGCCGATTTTTTATCGGCTCGACCAGATCGCGCAGATGTCGGGCTCTGTCGCCATGTGGCTGCGGCTCAACATCGTCGGCGATTATATCGAGATGCTCCGCGACCTCGCGCTCGACGGAACTATCCCCAATGTTTTCGGCTATCTCTCCGTGGTCGCGGTTTCCTATGCCGTATTTCTCGGTGGCTACCAGTTCTTCATGCGCTATAAATCGGTCATCGTCGATGTCATCTGAGCCTACCATTCGCTGCGCGGGCGTCGGCAAGGCGTTTCAGCTCTATACGCATCAGAAC
>CAZCJY010000257.1:0-678 GCA_964498975.1 uncultured Methylocystis sp. | reverse complement strand
GGCGTAATGGCGCCGGCAAGACGACGCTGCTGCAGATCCTGTGCGGCATCACGCAGCCGACGAAGGGCGAGTTCGCCGTGAAGGGCCGCATCGCGCCCATCCTTGCGCTAGGCTCGGGCTTCGACGGCTTGCTGACGGGGCGCGAAAACGCCCGCATCGGCGCGGCGATTCTGGGCCTTTCTCGAAAGGAAGTCGACGCCTGCATCGAGGATATCGCCGCTTTCGCGGACATCGGGCCCTTCTTCGAGCAGCCGATGCGCACTTATTCGATGGGCATGATCGCGCGCGTCGCCTTCGCAATCTGCGCTTACGCCAAGGCGGATGTGCTCATCGTCGACGAGGCGCTGTCTGTCGGCGACGAAATCTTCCAGCGAAAATGCGAGAGATATATCGCCGAATTCGCCAAGACCGGCACGATCCTGATGGTCTCGCACGATCTCGACTTCCTCGCTTCGCTTTGCAATCGCGTGCTCTGGCTCGAAGGCGGCGTCGTGCGTGAAATCGGCGATCCGGCGACCATCATCGCCGACTACCGCGCCGCGATGCGGGCGGAGGAGAGTCAGGCGAGCGGCGCGGCGTAGGCGTCAGTCGACGGAGCGCTCCGCGCGCCCGAAAGGCGTTTGGGCTTGGCGCTCCAATTCAGCCGCGTGATCAACCAGACTGACACGCCGACTTCGA
>CAZCJY010000256.1:0-3840 GCA_964498975.1 uncultured Methylocystis sp. | reverse complement strand
GATTTACCTGGGAGCTGGATTTGCGCGCGCCCAATGCGCCGATGTGGGATGCGCGGGCGAGATAGGGGAAGCGCGGCAAGGCCTTTGCTTGCCGTCCCGACACGCCAATATTCATGTGGTCTCTTCGCCATGGCTTCCGAACCCACTCCGCCACCCGATTTCGGGCAAACCGATCCTGGCCTTGCCGTCCTGCGCATGGCGGCGCTGATCGCCGAAAGCGAGTCCGAGCCGGATGAGGAAGCGCTCGACCTCCTGTTCGAACAGGTGGAAGCCGGCCTTCTCGTCGACACGGCGCGGTCCGACATGTGGCCTGAGCTCGTTCGCGGCCTGATGAGCCCCGCGCCGTCCAAAATGATCAAGACCTTGCGCGGGTGCGGCGCGCTGATCGAAATATTGCCCGAAGTCGCGGCTCTGTTCGGCGTGCCGCAAATTTCGGAAGAGCCGGCCGAGGTGGACATCGGCGAACATTTGCTGAAGGCCCTCGACGAAGCGGCAAGGCGCGAAGCGCCCCTGGCGGCGCGTTTCGCCCTGCTCGTGATGAATATCGGCAAGGCGGACTCGCCGCGCGAGCATCTCCCCGTTCATTACAAACATGTCGAGCGCGGCGGCCCGCGCATCGAAGAGATTTGCGAGCGTTTCGGCGCGCCGGAAGAATGCCGGGATTTGGCTTTGCTGGCGCTCGCCGAATGCGAGCGCGTGCATCGCGTGTCGAAAATGCGCGCGGGGCCTGTCGCCTTGATGCTCGAACGGCTCGGCGCCTTCGACGCGCCCGAGCGATTCCGTCAGTTGATGAGCGTGTGCACATGCGACTTTTGCGCTTATGCCGGCCGCTCGGGGCAGCCCTATGCGAAGGCGGCATTGCTGGACATTGCGATAGAAGCTTGCGCCGAAATCGAGAAGACCGGCTCCGTGGAGGCTGAACGAAGCGCGCGCGCCGAGGCGATAGCGCGGGCTTTTCGTTCGGAGCGATGGTCGAGCGAACTGGCTTGAGGTTGTCTCAGAATAAAGGTCTGTATTGCGCCAGAAGCGGACATTTGCTCTCTGTCACACGACTGGTTGGCCTCTAACGCGAAATGTGACAAAGCGGACGCTCTTTTGCAGAGATACCTGCCAAAAGATTACCACACCGGAAGCCCGTGATTCCTTGGCGATGAGATTTAGAATGCCGTACATCAGCCAGAAAGATTCTTTGTCTGAGATTCACAATCGGACTAGCAATGGCACAAGGTAAAGCTCAGCGTCCTATCCCGGTGATGGCCTTCGTGGATTGGAATGCGCAGATACACGCTGCTAAGCGACACCGGGCAGACGTCCCCAATGCCGAACGCGTACTTACCCACGTGGCCAAGCGCATCATTGATGGATTTGTTGATTTCCTAGCTGACTACCGATTCGAAGTCAGGCTGCGCCTTTATTGCGGTTGGCACAAGGGGTTCGAACCAACTTCGCGTCGAAGGGAGCTTGCCAATATTGTAGACGAAGACCTATTCGGACTTTCAAGTCATCGCAACATTGCCATACGGAGCCTTGCCTTCGGAGATACTGCGCTCGGTGCGCTGAAGAAGCGAATAGTTCGAGGAACCAACTCGCATTTTCCTGCGACTTGCAGAGGCCGCGGTTATGACGGCATCGAAGAGAAGATGGTCGACACCGCCCTCATTAGTGACCTTATCTACTGCGCCGCACGAGACGACGACGGCGCGTGGCTGGCCGTATTGGGAGAGGACATAGATCTCATGCCTGGGGTTTACACCGCCGAGGGTCTTCTAACAACGAGCAGCCGAAAGATTGCATATCTACGCAAAACCTCGGAGCCATTCTTAGAGTGCAAAGACCTCCAATTATTTCACAGGGAAAAGCACCAATGATCTCAGTTTCAGAGGACGATCTTCGGGTTTTTGCCGATCTAGGCACGGAATTCAGAATCGATTCGGCTCCCGATGGCAGCAGGATTTTCCGATTCGAAATGACTGCGCAAAAGGCTACCATTTCATTCCCGTCATCTGGCTGCCCAATCAATATGGCGCTCGGCGACGACGAAATCATTTTTCCGAATACGAAAGCGCTTCTTGCCTCAGAGCACTTTGGCGACCTTCGTCGCTGGGCCTCCAACCAAGCGGCTGTGCTTGAGCTTTCGGCGAACCCCCATCCAATTCCGATCAAAGGGGAATTCAGTCGGGGCAATATTCCTGCCACTACCGACATGATTGGGCTTGATGAATTTGACGAATACTTATCCCAAGCTACAGACGACGAATTGCGGGTGTTTGTGATCGATGGTCCAGCCGGTATTGGCAAGACTACGCAGATCAGTCAGCTCGCAAGGACGCGTGCTCGTAATTTCGCTACCAAGCAAGAAAGGCTTCTTCTTCACGTAGAAAGCACCGGGCGTGTATTGCAAAACCTTGATGATCTGATTGCAGGCAGCCTACAAAAAATCCGTGCAAAGCCAACTTTTGACCAACTGCGGGTGCTGGTTCGACATGGACTGGTTACGCTTGCAATCGATGGCTTTGACGAGTTAACCGACCCAAACGGCTACCAACTTGCCTGGAGCCAGCTCGGGAACTTGCTGGAGGATGTCCGAGGACGCGGACAGATGATCCTGTCGGGCCGCGAGACATTCGTCTCGATGAGCCGGATGATAGCTGCCTTACCAATTCTGACTCTCCCGTTGGTTAGCGTCGCGCAATATCGCCTTCGAGAAGTCGACCCACGTGAGGCGAAGGCTTGGCTGCGACAAAACGGACTGACAAAGGAAGCGCTTGAGGACGAGCGCATCAAAGACCTCCTTTCTGCTGGATCCTATGGCCTCCGGCCCTTCTTCCTTAGTACTTTGGCCGAGGCCGATATCCTGAGTGGTCTGCCGCACAATCCATCGGTAGATCTCCTAGCGGTGCTTGTAGAAGCCCTAATCACGCGAGAGCAGAATAAATTTGGCGATGACGTGGCGCAAAAGATAAGCCGCCCTGTGCTCGGTGCCTATGTCCGTGCTCTATGCGAAGAAATCGCCCGTGACATGGCGGACAACCAATCAGAGGTTTTGCCTGGGCAAAGCGTCATGTGGGTTGCAGAAGTCTGTCTTCCTCAGGGAATTGATCGCGATCTGGGCAAAACACTGATCCATCGCGCGGGCGTAATGCCATTCCTGACAAACGACAAGGATCGAAATTCTGTTCGTTTTTCGCACAGGCAGTACCTCGTATTCTTCCTTAGCTCTAACGCCGTAAAAACAATAGCCCGGCCTGAGATTCCAAAATATATTCGCCGTAATATTCTTGGATCTGAATTTCTTGAGACTTTTCCAAAAGTACTTCTCGGCTTGCCTGCGCATCTCGTAATCAAATTCCGTAACGAAGCCCTTTTGCAACTGCCCGAACTCAACACTATGGACCGCAGCAGCGGGAATGTTGGCGCATTGTTGCTAGCCTGCTGCTGCGAGTATCCGCCCGAGCAAACCGTTATGCTAAGGCATGTGTCGATCGACGAAGTTTATCTACATGGCGAGGTGCCCAGCATCGAACTAACGGGCGTGACGATCAGCGTCCTGCATGCCGAAAAAACTGACCTCAGTGCTGTCAGGTTCTGTGGCGAAAACAATATTGTCTCGTTGCATGTTGACGACCTAACGTGCTTGCCGCCCGATTTTCCAGTTCCGTTGTGGCTGGAGGAAAATGGGCGCACTCTCAGAGAGCGGACGCAGATCATAGACCGGATCAAGGGTGGCTCAACGAACACGGAAATGCCGATCGACAATTTCCCGTTCGACCCAAAACTGCTCAGTCGAATTCTCAGATATCGTCCCTTCTGGTTGCGTGACGACAGCGAAAACGCAGAACC
>CAZCJY010000255.1:0-3884 GCA_964498975.1 uncultured Methylocystis sp. | reverse complement strand
CGCCGCCCAGCCGCGTGGATGCCCGCGACAAGCGCGGGCATGACGCGGAAAGGTTTCAGCTCATAAGCGTCATGAGTCAGTTCGCCAAATCCTCGTAAAGATCGCGCCACTCTGAATTCATCTCTAGAATAAGTCGCACTTTCCACGCGCGTGGCCAATGCTTCATTGTCTTCTCACGTTGTATCGCCGTACGCATGTCATCGTACGGCTCGTACCAGACCAGCCGCTTTAAGCCGTATCGTTTCGTGAAGCCGGCCATGCGTCCGTCACGATGCTCCCACCCGCGACGCGCGAGATCATTGGTGACGCCGAGATAAAGCGTCCCGTTAGGCCGATTGGTCATGATGTAAACCCAGCCGCCGCGCATCCTGCGATCATGTCGTTGGCCAACCGCACGCGCAAGACCGGGCGCGCGCTTCCAATATATTTCAGCGATGACCTCGACTGCGCGTCATGGCCGGGCAAAGCCGTCAAAGACGGCGTCGCTTCGCTCGCCTATGTCCCGGCCATCCTCGTCTAGACGCGGCGCAATGATTACGCATCCCCGGAAACTCCCAACGTGGATGCCCGCGACAAGCGCGGGCATGACGGCGGGGCCTTTCCGCACACGAGTATTTTCTGTGCGCCTTGCTTATCCCCTCCCTCCAAACCTCGCCTATGCTCCCGCCCACCTCGCCAACTTGCAGGGGCGCCGTCACGGGTCGACGGCGCTGGCGGGGCGGTTAAGCGCAAGGCGGCGACCCTCGACCTTGCGCGGGCATCGCGTCGCCGGCCGGGCTCCTTCCGCGTGCGAAGGGCGCGTGCGTAAATCACGCGCGAAATAGCTGGGCCGCAGAAGTCTTCAGGCCGCGCACGGGAGCGCCAACCGAAAGGGGTACGACCGGGCCTGAGAGGCGGCGATAAGAGGCCCTTGCGACGCGCTCGAATTGCGCGAGCGGTTTGGGAAAGAAGCGGCGCCGTCAGGCGCCGTGCCCGGAAGACAACGCGGTCAATGGGACCTGCGGCTTTCGGGAAAGGTGCGTCGTGGAGAAAGACCGTGTCCGGGACAAATTGGCCCCGATGCGCAATTTCATTATCGCTTTCGGCCGAAACGGAGCCGAGGCGTCCCGGACTCCCTCATCAACCCGCGTCGAAAGGCGGCGGGAGATTTGGCGCGGCGAACCTGCCACTGCGCTCCCATTTTCCGTGACCCGCACATCTTGAAAGCCCCCGCTCCCGCTCCCTTTAAGAAGGCAGGGGCGCGCGAAGGCTCGCAGCGATCAACGCGGCCGCGGCGCTCCGGGAGGGACGCCATGGAAACGAAGGAAACCATTACGCCGGATGAGCGGCGCGAATTTCGCGAGGTCGTCGGCCTGTTCGACACGGTGGATACGCTGCAGTCGGCGATCGACGATCTTCTGACCCACGGATTCGACCGCTCGGAAATCAGCCTGCTGGCCGAAGACGACGCCGCGCGCGAGAAGATCGGCGCGAAACGCTCCATCGAACTCGAGGACAGCGACGAGGCGCCGCGCATTCCCTATATCGAGACTGAATCGCTCAATGAGGGCAAAGCCTCGATTGTCGGCTTGCTCTTTTACGTCGGCGCCGTCGTCGGCGCTATCGCCGTGTGGACGACGCGCGGCTCCTTCGCCGAGTCTATCTTCGCTGGCGTGTTGACGGGCCTAGGCGCGAGCCTTCTCGGCATCGCCGTCACCAAGCTCATCCGCCGTCGCCAGCGCGACTGGGCGCAGGCCCAATTGGCGCGCGGCGGGCTCCTCCTCTGGGCGCGGACCTGGACCGCGGAGCGCGAGCGCGCGGCCATCGACGCCATGCAGCGCAACGGCGGTCACGACGTGCATGTTCATAGCGCGGCCGCTTAGGCGGTCAGGCTGAATTACGGCGCTCTTGCGCGCAGGGAGATTGCCAGGGGAAGAATTCGCCCCTAGCATTAAGGGGATCATTCTCTCGACGATCTCCCTTTGCGTGGCGCCATGCGTTCATGGGCGTTGTTCTTCTTAGCTGTTTGCGGCGTCTCCTTCCGGCTTCCCTCCGCTTGCGCCGGCGCTTGGCTTCTGCCCGAAGGCAAGGGCCAAGCGATCGTCACCACGACCTTCGCCGACGCGCGCAAAGCCTATGACGCGCGCGGCCAGCTGATCGAGACGCCGCCCTACACAAGATTCGAGACCCGCGCCTATGTCGAGCACGGCCTCGCCGACTGGCTCACCATCGTCGGCGAGGGAAGCTATATGAACTTCCGCGGCGCCGGCGCGCCCTTCGACCATCTCAATCTGCTCATCGAGGAGGCCAAGGCGGGGTTGCCGCTGTCGCTGCGGGGACCGCCGGGACCGCGCTACGACGGGCTGGGCCTCGGCGCCCTCGGCGCGCGTATGCGGCTCTTCACATACGGCGATTATGTCGTCTCGCTCGAAGGCGCGCTGCGCGCGGCCACGCCCGAAGCGCGGCGTTTCCTCGACATGCGCGACGCCGTGCAGGTCGATGCGCGCCTGCTCGTCGGCCGGCCGTTCGAAATATTCGGATTTCCCGGCTTTCTCGACGCGCAGATCGGCTATCGCTCGCGCGGGCAGAACGGCGACGAAATCCGCGCCGATTTCACCGGAGGATTGCGGCCGCTGCCCTACGTCCTGCTGTTGGCGCAGAGCTTCTCGGCCTTTGCGCCGAAGGGCGGCGCGGCCAGCGTCGTCGCCGCCCAGAAATTTCAACTCAGCGCGGTTTATGACGTGACGCCCTGGCTATCCGCGCAACTTGGCGCTGTGACCGCGCTCGGCGGGGTCAATTCGCCGGCCGAGCGCGGCCTGATCAGCGCCCTGTGGTGGCGCTACTGATCGTGAAGTTTATGGTCAGTCCGTGATCGGCTCGACCTTGACATGGGCGACGCCCGCCGATCGGAAGCCGAGGCTTTCCGCCGCCTGTGCGGAGACGTCGATCACACGGCCGCCGGTGAACGGGCCGCGATCATTGACCGTGACGACGACCGAGCGCTGGTTCCGCAAATTGGTCACGCGCACGCGCGAGCCGAATGGCAGCGTGCGATGCGCTGCGGTGTAGGCGCCGACATGGCCGCCGCTCGCGGTGCGGCCCCTCAGCGAATAGTAGGACGCCTTGCCGACCCAGGCGCTGGCCTGCGCGCCAATGGTCATGGCGATCAAGGCGACAAATCCGATCATCAGTTTTTTCAACAGCCGTTTCTCCAATTGGCGCGGCGTCGCGCCGCATCGCTTGCGCCAATAAAGATCACTGTTGGCGAAACAAAGGCAGGAAAAGTTGCCGGGGCCATGGCTATAAAAGCAGCCATCTCAGGCTATTGAAAAATCATATTACCAATAATTAGTGTGCATCATGGCGTATCTTATTCTGAACTATTAAGTGGGCAGATGGAGCAACTGGAGCAATGATCAACAGTCATGTGGTATTTTTGTAACATGCAAGAATTTTTCTAAATAACATTTATGGCGAAGGCACAGCGGCGGAGCGCGCTTGAAATCTATGCGCCTTCACTTGATTGGCGTTGGCGGCGCGCGATTTATCCGACTCGGCGGGGTCGGCGGCGGACGTGGGCGCGGCCAGGTCGCGCGCGCATTTCCGCTCGCCAGCGCACTCACGACCAGGAGCTGGAGATGTCTTACCAAGGATTGAAGATCGCTGCTGCGACAGCCGTGCTGATGATCGGCCTGCTCGCGCATACGGGCGCCGCTGACGCGCAAGCGCAGGCTGGCGGATTTAGAGGCGGCGGCGGCATTGGCGGCGGCGGTTTCGGCGGGGGAGGATTCAGAGGCGGCGGCTTCGGCGGCGGCGGTTTCCGTGGCGGCGGATGGGGCGGCGGCGGATGGCGCGGCGCCCAGTTTGGCGGCTGGCGCGGCGGCGTAGTCGGATGGCGCGGCGGC
>CAZCJY010000254.1:2087-3908 GCA_964498975.1 uncultured Methylocystis sp. | reverse complement strand
GCAGCGTCATGCGGCCTGGATCGCGGCGCGGCTCAACCGACTCCCGGCGACGATCCCCTTCGCGCATGGATCGGTGGCGCCGCTGCGCGGCGTCGATCACATGATCGCGCATCGTCCAGAGCGGCGCGGCGTCACCTGGGTCGAACCACTCGACGATCCCGAGACTCCTTTCGCGCTCTGCGTCGCAGGCCAGGCGGCGCATGTGCATCGCCGCGTGCAGGATCATCTCAAACGCGAAGCGCGCCGCGATCTGGAGGGCGCCGTCGCCCGCCACGCCGGCGCGCTGAGCCTGCCGCCGCGCGGCGTGGGCCTGCGCGATCCCATCAGCCGCTGGGGATCGTGTTCGGCATCCGGCTCGCTCAATTTTTCCTGGCGGCTGATCATGGCGCCGCCCTTCGTGCTCGACTATCTCGCGGCGCATGAGGTGGCGCATCTCATCCATCTCGACCATTCGCCGAAATTCTGGAAACTGACGCGGCGGCTTTGCGCCGATACCGACCGCGCCGAGGCGTGGCTCTCCGCGCATGGCGCGCATTTGCACAAATATGGAGCAAAAGCGCGATGATCAGCCGGCGAATTGATCTATCATCAAGGCTTCGATTTTCGCGGCGATAATGATCAATCCTGGGCGCGGGCGGCGAAATTCTTCGTCGACCGCATTGCCCGCGATCCGCCGGGATAGCGAGGGACGCGCATGAGCGAGAGAATTGGCTGCGATCCGACGGACGCCGAGCGTCCGCCCTGGGCGACCGTGGCGCAGGCGCGTGCGCGCGGCGCCTTGCTTGATCAGCTCGTGCTGCGGGCGCAATCGCTGCCGCCGATCCGCATGGGCGTCATCCATCCCTGCGACGCCCGCTCGCTTGAAGGCGCGCTCGCCGCGCGCGACAAGGGCCTGATCGTGCCGACCCTCATTGGCCCGCGCGCCAAGATCGAGACGGCGGCGCGCGCCAGCGGCGTTTCGCTCGAAGGCGTCGAGATCGTCGACGCGCCGCATAGCCACGCGGCCGCCGATCAGGCCGTGGAGCTCGTGCGCCGCGGGCGGCTGCATGCGCTGATGAAGGGCGCATTGCACACGGACGAAGTGATGACCGCCGTCGTGCGCGAGGGGGCCGGCCTGCGCACCGACCGGCGCATCAGCCATGTCTTCGTCATCGACGCGCCGACCTATCACAAATTGCTGCTTGTCACCGACGCGGCGATCAACATCGCGCCGACGCTCGACATCAAACGCGACATCGTGCGCAACGCCGTCGATCTCGCCCACGCCATCGGCGTCGCCCGGCCAAAGGTCGCGTTGCTCTCGGCGGTGGAGACGGTGGAGGGTAAAATCCCCTCGACCATCGAAGCCGCCGCTTTGTGCAAAATGGCGGATCGCGGCCAGATCGCCGGGGCGGAGCTCGACGGACCGCTCGCTTTCGATAACGCCATTTCGCGCGACGCCGCCGAGGCGAAGCATATCCACTCCAATGTCGCGGGCGATCCCGACATACTCGTCGCGCCCGACCTTGAGTCTGGCAATATTCTGGCGAAGCAATTGGTGTTTCTCGCCGGCGCCGACACGGCGGGCCTCGTGCTCGGCGCGCGCGTGCCGATCGTGCTGACGAGCCGCGCCGACGACGTCGACTCGCGCGTCGTCTCCTCGGCGCTGGCGCAGATTTTCACGCATCGGCCGCGCCAGTCGCCAGTCTAACCGGAGAACGGAAAAGACCCGCTCGAAAACTTCCCTAGGCGCGGCTGCGCGCCGTCAGTCGGATGGCTTCGGCTTCGTGAGTCGGGCTGCCCGCTCGTCCATGGGCGTCGAACAAATCCCAGATCAGTCCG
>CAZCJY010000254.1:0-1987 GCA_964498975.1 uncultured Methylocystis sp. | reverse complement strand
CCGCGTCCGGCCCGCCGAGGGCAAGGCCGAGACAAGCAGGCAGGACAGCCATCGAGACGAAATACCAGATCCAGCGCGTGCGCGTGAAAAACATCGCGGCGGAATCGGCGAGAAGATCGGGGGCGAACACTTTGGGGTCCGAGACGATCTCGTCGAACAGCCAGCCGTTGAAAGCGTGTTTGAAGCTCGCAAAGCCGCGAATGGGATTTCCCAGCCCGTCGAGATAGGGACTATGCGGGTCGCCCGGCCAGTCCGGATATTGATGATGGCGCCGATGATTGCACGTCCACTTCAGGATCGAGCCCTGGCAGACCATTTGCGCAAGCATGTAGAAAAAAATCTGGGTCGCTCTTCCGCATTTAAAGGCGCGATGAACGATGAGGCGATGCAGCAGCGCGCCTGTCGCGAACATGAAAAGGCAATAGGTGGCGAGAAAAACGCCAACCTCCGCATAGCCAATTCCATGAGAGAGGGTCCAGGCGACCGCGCCCGCCGAGCCGACGAGATAGACGGCGAGAAGCGCGAGGGACTCCCGGCGTTGCGCGACCGCGGCCGGACCGCCGACAATGACGCCGTGTTCCGGCGCCATCCGGGCGCTCCTCGGCGCAACTGGGAACGCGCCTTGCGCGAACGCGAACGACATGCTCGACACCTGCAAATTCGGGACCTCGGATCTCGTCGAATGTCGCCGAGATGAACGAGCGCCGGATGTTCGAGCGCGTCACTTAATCTTCTGTGAAAAATATAGAATACGTCATAACTCCTTGATTTCCGGAACGTCGGCCGGCGGCGTGCGCTGCGCCCTTGGACGCGTCGGACGCAGCGCCGCCGCAGCGCGGTTTTTGGGACGCCAGCTCGCGCCGCAGCGCGCATGGGCTTTTTGCCCCGGGCCTGAAAGCGAACGAACCTTGGCCGGTTCTCGACATTGCGCCGCGCGCATGGCAGAACCGCCTCAATCCGTGACGCTTTCAGCGCTCAGGGGCGGCGCGCCGCGTCGCCGCCGGGCGCAACTTTTTCGACGCCCAATCGACGCCTATGACCGACATCGCCAAACTGGAAGAAGACACGCTACGCGAAATCGACGCTGCCGCCGACGAGGCCGCGCTTGAGGCTGTGCGCCTCGCCGCGCTTGGCAAGAAGGGCGCGATCTCGGCGCTGCTCGCGACGCTCGGTAAAATGTCGCCCGAGGAGCGCAAGACCGAAGGCGCAAAGATCAACGCGCTGAAGGATAAGGCGACCGAAGCGCTCGCCGCGCGGCGCGAAGCGTTGGCCGAAGCCGCGCTTGAGGCGCGCCTCGCCGGCGAAACGCTCGACGTGACACTGCCCGTGGCGACAAGCCCGCTGGAGCGCGGTCGCATTCATCCCATCTCGCAAGTGACGGACGAGCTTTCCGTCATCTTCGCCGATATGGGATTCGCCGTCGCCGAAGGGCCGGACATCGAAAGCGACGACTACAACTTCACCAAGCTGAATTTCCCCGAAGGCCATCCGGCGCGTGAGATGCAGGATACTTTCTTTCTCGCGCCGGAAGCGGGCGAGAAGCGGCTGCTGCGCACCCACACCAGCCCGGCGCAGGTGCGCACCATGCTCAGCCAGAAGCCGCCGATCCGCGTCATCTGTCCGGGCCGCGTCTATCGTTGCGACTTCGACCAGACGCATACGCCGATGTTCCATCAGATCGAGGGCCTCGTCATCGACGAGACGACCCATTTGGGACATCTGAAATGGACGCTCGAAGAATTCTTGAAGAGCTTCTTCGAGGTGAAGGGCGTGAAACTTCGCTTCCGCCCGTCATTCTTCCCCTTCACCGAACCGTCGATGGAAGTCGACGTTCAATGCCGGCGCCAGGGCGGCGAAATCCGCTTCGGCGAGGGCGAGGATTGGATGGAGATTTTGGGCTGCGGCATGGTGCATCCCAATGTGCTGCGAAACTGCGGCATCGATCCCGACCGCTATCAGGGCTTCGCCTTCGGCGTCGGCGTCGACC
>CAZCJY010000253.1:0-3911 GCA_964498975.1 uncultured Methylocystis sp. | reverse complement strand
CGTCGCGGAGGCTTTGTCGAGCGTTGAACGGCCGGAGCGAATGTCGAAGGCGCTGGAGAGCGGCCGCTTCTCGAAACGTCGCAGCGCGCGCTCCAGATCGACGCCGGAGATTTCGCCGTCGGCGAGGATGAGGCTGGCGCGCCCGTTGAGGCTTCGCATCAGCGCCGCCATGCTGTCGCCGACCGCGTCGAGCGCGATCGTCGAGTCGAGCGCGCCCGCCACCCCCGGCTTGCCATAGGCGTCCCAGAGCAGCGCGCCAGCTTCGACGCCGAGCGTTTGCGCATTGGCGCGAATGGCGAGCCCCGTAAGAGCCGGCGCGAAGGAGGCGCGAAGTTTGAGCGCGCCCCGATAGGCCTGCGCCTGCGCGATGGCGAGATCGAGCGTCCCGTCGCGCAACGTCAGCGCTAATGTCGCGTCGTCGACCTTCAGCCGCCCGAGCCGCGCATGGGCGACGGCGAGGCGCAGATCGACGTCGGCGCCGGAAAGATTGGGAAGCTCGAATGCGTCCCTGTTCCATTGGCCGTCCGGCGCGACCAGCGCCGGCGCGTCCGCAAGCAGGGGTTTGAGCGATACGAATTCGCTTTTGAGCGTCGCTGAAAGGGTGGGGCGGCCGTCTTCCTTGCGGAAGGCCAAATCGCCTTGGAATTCGTTGCCGTCGACGAAAATTCGCGCGTCCTTGAATTGCGCTTCGCGCGGTCCGAGCGTCGCTTGCGCGGAGAATTGCGCGTCGCTGAAAGGACCGGGAAGCGGCGCAGCGACGTCAAGGAGCCTCAGCGCCTGGCGCACGAAGGGCGTCGTCGCGGCGACGCGGCCTGAAAAGCGCGCATTGGCGCCGAGCTGCGCGAGGCCCTGCGCTTCGAGCCGAAGGCTCTCGCCGTCGAGCCGCGCCGTGGCCACAGATTGTTCGCCGCGCAACAGCGCGCTCGGACGCGCCAGCCACAGCATCGCCTCCAGCCGCTCGCCGCGAAAATCGAAAGCGCCGGTCAACGCCGCCGCTTCGCCGATGCGCCGCCATTCGAATGTCGCGTCGATCTTCTCGAGTTCGTAAGCGCGGCCCCGATAGGCGATGCGCGCCGCGCCGTCGACGACGGCGATGACGCCAAAGCGCAGATTGTCGGCGACCGCCGCTTCCAGCGTCGCGGGCCTTGCGGCGGCGGCGCGCGCCGCCGTTCCCGGCGCGTCGATCGGCTTTTGATCGAGGTCGATCGTCGCGCGCGGCCGGACGAGCCGCACGGCGGCGACGCGCAGCCGGCCGGCGACGAGCGGCAGCAGATCGACGTCGCCGCGAAGCTGTTCGGCTTCGATGAACAGGGCGCTATTGCGGTCGGCGAAGGCGACGCCTTCGATGGCGATGCTCGGGCGCGGCAGCAGCGAGAATGTCGTACGGCCGCGCGTCGCGACATAAAGGCCCGAGGAGTTCTGCAACTGGACGGCGACCGCGTCGACGAGCGCGGTGGGCGAGAAGAGCCAGGGCGCGACCGCCGCCGCGAGACCCGCCACAGCCGCGAGGATGAAGGCGGCGAGCGCCATAGAACGCAGGGCGGCCCCGGCGCGCAGCCGGCCAAACGCGGCGAAAGCAGGCTTTTGGGTTTGGGCGGACGAAGGCAAGCCGCGAGCTCCCGGACAAGTTTGCCTTCCGCTTGTCGCGGCGAAGCACGGCGATAAAGTGGCGGAAAGCCATGGAGGCGGCGCCAAAGCAAGGCCAGGCGGCTTGGAGACGGGGGCAGCGTCAGGCCGGCGCGACGCGCAGGTGAAATCAGCGTTCGGCCGACCGCGCGATCTCATTGCGCAGAGCGGTCAGTATCTCCTCGACATAAAAAGGCTTTTCGACCATGGCGTGATGCAGATGCGCCTCGGGCAGGCCGGCGCGCCCGCAGCCGGTCGTGAAAACGAAGGGACAGCCGCGCGCGACAAGCGCGTCCGCGACGGGGTCGATCTTCTCGTGGCCGAGGTTGACGTCGAGCAGCGCGAGATCGATCCCATCTTCGCGCGAAAGCCGCACCGCTTCGTCGACGCTGCGCGCCATGCCGGCGATCACAAGTCCAAATTCAACCAGCGTTTCTTCGAGCGCCAGCGCGATATAGGGATCGTCTTCGGCAATCAGCACCCGTCGCCCGAGCAAGGGATCGCTCGCGCGTTGCGGCTCATCGTTCGGTGAGCCCGTTGGCGAAACGCCGGGGGCGCCAGAGACCGACATTATTTAATGGTGGGGCCGTTTGCCGCAGTTGTCTAGCTTTTGGGCGGCGCTCCGGCCGAATTTGCGCGCGGAATGGCGAACGCCGCCCAAATGGTGAGCGCGCACCAGCTTAGGATCGTCAGTCCGCCGCCGATCGGCGCCGCGAAGGGAAAGAGCTTTCCCGCCAAATAGACGCGCGCGGCGAGATCGGCGGAAAAGAGCGTCGCGCCCGCCTGAAGCGCGAAAGCGGCGAGGGCGAGCCAGGCTGTCGCCGGCGGCGCCGTGCGCAAGAGCGCGGCGAGCGCCAGGCCGGCGGCGGCGTGGATCATCAGGAATTGGCTGGCCGTCGCCAGCAGCGGACTCGCGTCGACATGGGCGGCGGCTGCGGCGAGAGAGACGCCGGCGGCGCCTTGCAGCGCCGCGATGGTCGCGACAAAAAAGGGCAGTCTCACGCGCGCCTCCGCATCTGGCGCACCAGCGCGCGGCTCAATAAGCGTTCTCGGCTTTGAGCAGCGCGAAAGGCGTCAGCGCGAGGATATAGATGTCGAACAGGATCGACCAGTTCTCGATGTAATAGAGATCGCATTCGACGCGCTTTTGGATTTTCTCCGGCGTGTCGGTCTCGCCGCGCCAGCCGTTGACCTGCGCCCAGCCCGTGAGCCCCGGCTTTACGCGGTGGCGGGCGAAATAGCCGTCGACGACGTCGTCGTAAAGATGGTCGGCGGCATGCGCGACAATCGCGTGGGGGCGGGGGCCGACGAGCGACAGATTGCCTTTGAACACGACATTGAAGAGCTGCGGCAATTCATCGAGGGAGGTCTTGCGGATAAAGCGCCCGACTCGCGTGACGCGCGGATCGCCTCTCGTGACCTGTTTCACCGCGTGAGGATCGAGCTGATCGACATACATCGAGCGAAACTTATAGATTTCGATCTTCTCATTGTTGAAGCCGTAGCGCATCTGCTTGAAGAGCACCGGCCCTTTCGAGTCGAGCTTCACGGCGAGCGCGACAAGCGCGATGACCGGCAACAGCAGGACGAGGCAAATCGCTCCGACGATTCTGTCGAAGGCGGATTTGATGATGACGTCCCAGTCAGCGATCGGCTTGTCGAAGACATCGAGGACCGGCACATTGCCGATATAAGAATAGGAGCGGGGCCGAAAACGTAATTTGTTGGTGTGCGCCGCCAGTCGAATGTCGATCGGCAACACCCATAATTTGCGCAGCATCTGTAGGAGGCGCGTCTCGGCGGAAATCGGCAGGGTGAAGATCACGAGATCGAGGCGCGTGCAGCGTGCGAATTCGACGAGGTCGTCGACCGTGCCGAGCTTGGGATAGCCGGCGACGACATCGGGCGAACGTTCGTCGGCGCGGTCGTCGAAGACGCCCCAAATGTGTAGATCGCCATCGTCCTGAGCGGCGAGCTGGCGCAGGACGGGATCGGCGAGTTCGCCGCCGCCGACGATGACGGTGCGGCGATCGAGTTTGCCCTGATGCGTCAGCGCGCGCACCACGACCGCGAGCGCGAATCGCTCGCAGGCGAGCAGCGCGAGGCCGCTCGCATACCAGCTGAGCAGCCAAACGCGCGAGAACGTCCCTTCGAGCTTGAGGAAAAACATCGCGGCGAGCGCCACGATGAACACCAGGGTCCAGCCCGCAGCGATCTTTAGGCCGTCGCGCGCCGGCGTGCGGAAGGAGGCTGTCGTGTAAAGGCCCATGGCCTGAAGGACGATG
>CAZCJY010000252.1:0-3919 GCA_964498975.1 uncultured Methylocystis sp. | reverse complement strand
ATCATCTTTCTAACGACGCCTTCCCAGAAGGTCCGGCCCATCTTAGGCGGCTGGCGGTCGATGTAATCGACCGAATGGCACGCGACGCAATTGTTCAGCGCCGTTTCCTGGCCCGGGCCGGGACGCAGCGTCGCCGTCTCGTCGGGCAGAGAATAGGTTAGCGGCTTGGCGCCGCACAGCGACGCGGACGGCAAGGCGAGCGCCGCCGCGGTCAGAGGGCAAAGGATTCGCTTGTGACGGCGCATGCGTTTCGTTCAGATCGCCTCGACTCGAACGGTCTCTACGGCATTTCTCATATAGCCCGCATGATTCCATAAAGGCGCCAGCGGCTGCGCCTGTCCCGCGCGATTGATCGCGCGCGACTTCAACTCATGGACGCCTTTTGGCAGCGACAGTTCAATCCGCCATTCGCGGAAGGAATATCGGCCAAGATCGTCGCCAAGCCGCGCCGCCATCCAGTTCGCGCCGCCGTCGGCGGATACGAGCACATCCTTGATCCCATGGCCGCCGTCGAAGGCGACGCCCCGCAACGGCAGGGCGGCGCGCGCCCCGGCTTTGGCGCCGTCCGAGAGATTGGTGATGAAGCTGCGCACGTTCAGGCGCTTGATCGGCGTCGTCGCGGCGGCGGGCGCGCCGGGCGACGCGCAAACGCAGTCATTGTCGGGAATGCGATAGGCGCTCGACATCCAATAGCCGTCGAACGCCCCGTCTAACACCGTGATCTCGTTCAAATGCTTGACCCAATAGGTTCCGTAATGGCCGGGAACGACAAGACGTAGCGGATAGCCATTCAACCAAGGGAGGTCCTCGCCGTTCATGGCGTAGGCGATCATGACTTCGCCGTCGCCGGCGTGGTCGATGTCGAGCGCTTTCACGAAATCGGGCGTCTCTGGCGCCGGCGGTCTGTCGAGGCCATTGAAAGCGACGGCCTGAGCGCCCGCCCGCGCGCCGGCCTTTTCGAGAAGCGCCTTAAGCGGCGCGCCGCGCCAGCGGGCGTTGCCCATGGCGCCATGCCCAAGCTGGCCGCCGCCGACGCGGGGCTCCACGAAACCGCGGCTGTTGCCGGAACATTGATTGACCGCAACGAGCTCGATCGGCTCGAAGTCGCGCTTCAGATCGGCCAGCGACAGCGACAGCGGGCGATCGACATGTCCCTTCACTTCGAGCCGGAAAAGCTCGGGGTCGATGCTGAGCGGAATGTCGGAGAGATGGTAGCGAACGAAGAAAGCGTCGTTAGGCGTGATGACGCCTTCGTCGAAAACGGAAAAGGGCGTTTCAAGCTGCGGCGGCCGCGCCGTGTGTTGAATGAGCGGCCGCTTTCCGGGGTAACGCGCGAGCGGCCGTTCGCCATTGGCGAAAGGCAGCTGGGCTCGCTCCGCCGCCAAGGCGCGCGACTGCCGCAAAGAGGGGAGAGCCAGACCCACGGTCGCGCCCGTCAAAAAGGAGCGTCTGTTCAGCCTCAGGCTCATCGCCTCACCGCGCGGACTCGCTTGGCGAGCCGGCAGGCGGCATTGCCGAGCATGCGAAAGGGGTCACACGCCCCAGATGGTCCTTGCCGCGCAAATGGCCAGCGGGAGGATCGCCAGCGCGCAGACGCCCGCAACGCAAAGAATCCGCTCCAGATCGCTCGCCGGCTCCGGACGGGCCTTCTCCCGCCAAGCCTTGTCCTGCCAATGAATGAACGCCATCACAACCCCCGATACGCTTGCGGCCCCTCTCCGCTCCGGGCGCGCTCGCCGTAAAGGCCTCGCGCCAGTCCGTTAACGCGCGAGCGCCGAGATTCGTTGCAAATTTATCGAGCGAGGCAGGCGGGCCGCGGATTCAGCGCCTATGGCGAACGCAAGCCTAACGGGCGGCGCGAGCGAGCGGCGCCGGACGGATATGGCTCGCGGCGGGCGGCGGCGGCGCGGCGCTCTCGCTGAAAAGCTCGGCGAGCTTTTCGGTCATGGCGCCGCCCAGCTCCTCCGCGTCGACGATCGTCACGGCGCGGCGGTAGTAGCGCGTCACATCATGGCCGATGCCGATGGCGATGAGCTCTACCGGCGATTTCGTTTCGATGTCGTGGATGATCTGGCGCAGATGCCGCTCCAGGTAATTCCCCGGATTGACCGAAAGCGTTGAATCGTCCACCGGCGCGCCATCGGAGATCATCATCAGAATGCGCCGCTGCTCGGTGCGCGCGAGAAGACGGCGATGCGCCCAGTCCAGCGCCTCGCCGTCGATGTTTTCCTTCAGCAGCCCTTCGCGCATCATCAGGCCGAGATTGCGCCGCGCGCGACGCCAAGGCGCATCGGCCGCCTTATAGATGATGTGGCGGATGTCGTTTAGCCGGCCAGGATTCGGTTTCTTGCCCTCGGCGATCCACGCTTCGCGCGATTGGCCGCCCTTCCAGGCGCGGGTGGTGAAGCCCAATATCTCGACCTTGACGCCGCAGCGCTCCAGCGTGCGGGCGAGAATGTCGGCGCAGGTGGCGGCGACGGTGATCGGGCGCCCGCGCATGGAGCCGGAATTGTCCAGCAGCAGCGTGACTACCGTATCGCGGAAGTCCATGTCCTTCTCGCGCTTGAAGGACAGGGGCTGCTGCGGGTCGATGATGACGCGCGGCAGGCGCGCGGGGTCCAGCATCCCTTCTTCGAGATCGAACTCCCAGGAACGGCTCTGCTGCGCCATGAGGCGCCGTTGCAGGCGGTTGGCGAGCCGCCCGACGACGGAGGAAAGATGCAAGAGCTGCTTGTCGAGATAGGCGCGAAGCCGATCAAGCTCTTCGAGGTCGCATAATTCCTCGGCGCGCACGGTCTCGTCGAAGCGCGTGGTATAGGCGTGATAATCCGCGCCGGAGCGTTCGGCCGCGCCGGTCGAGGGCCGGCGCGCCTCGGCGGCTTCCTCGGCGTCGCCGGCGTCCGACTCCTGCTCGGTCTCGCCATAGGGCGCTTCGGCGGAATCGCTTTCGCCTTCTTCGCTCGCATCATCGGCGGCGAGCGCCGTCTCCATGTCGGCGGCGCTTTTCGACTCCTCGTCGTCCCTGTCCTCGTTCTCGCTTTCGTCCGGGTTTTGCGGCGTCTCCTCGCTCTCCTCCTCGGATTGCGATTCATCGGGCGACTCGCCGCTCGCCATGTCGAGATGCGAGAGCAGTTCGCGCACGATCTGCGCGAAAAGCCGCTGATCCTCGACCGCGCCGGAGAGCCGATCGAGATCGGCGCCGGCGCGCTCCTCGATCGTGTCGCGCCATAGTTCGACGATTTTTTGCGCATGCGGCGGGGGAGCAAGGCCAGTCAGGCGCTGACGGGCGAGAAGCGCCAGCGCATCCTCGAGCGGCGCGTCCTCACGGCTCGCCGCCTCGGCGGCATGCGTGCGCTGATAGCGGTCATCGAGCATGGCGCCGAGATTGGCGGCGACGCCCGCCATCCGCCGCGCGCCGATCGATTCGCAGCGCGCCTGCTCCAGCGCGTCGAAGGCGGCGCGCGCCTCGATCGTTTCCGGCGAATAGCGGCGATGCAGCGCGTCGTCGTGACAGGCGAGGCGAAGCGCGAGCGAATCCGCCTGGCCGCGCAAAATGGCGGCATCCTTGGGCGTCAGCTTTCTCGGCGGCTCGGTGAGCCGCGCCTTGGCGCTCTCATTGGCGCCGGGCTGGGCCGAGATGAGCGAGGGCCGTTCGGGCGCGAAGATCACGTCGAGCGCCGGCGTCTTCGCCATGGCGCGCATGGCGCCGGCGACCGCGCGCTTGAACGGCTCCTGCGGCGCCTCCTTGGGCGAGGCGGGACGGCGGTTTGTCGGCGACGGGGGCATGGAGACTATATAGACTAGTTCGCGCGGGCGCCGGAAGGAAAAGCCTCACGCGATTCGCGGCGCCGAGGCCTTACCAATATCTCCAGAGGCGTCCGCCGTACCAGCCCGGCCCGGCGCCATAGGGGTAGTTGAG
>CAZCJY010000251.1:0-3947 GCA_964498975.1 uncultured Methylocystis sp. | reverse complement strand
CGACATGCGGAATGACCGCGACAACATCGGCGCCTTCGTCGATATCGGCGAAAAGCCGGATCGGCTCGCCATGGCCGCGGCCCCCAGGCAATTTCCCGGCGTCGAGCGTGAAGGCCTTGCCGTTGGAAGCGAGCGCGAGCACTTTGGAGGTCGTCTGAGCAAAGAAGGATGCGCCGAGTTCGTCGTCACTCTTGAACTGCAGCGTCGAAAGATCCTGCACATGGCCCTTGAGCGCGCGGATCCAGCCCTTCTTTGAAACGACGACAGTCACCGGCTCACGCTCGATCATCGCCTCGGCGAGATCAAGATTGACCGCCTCCGGCGCGTCTTCGAAAGTCGTGCGCCGCTTGCCGATCGGCGTCTGCGGCCCATAGGCTTTCTTGAGTTCGCGCACCTGCCAGGCGATGGTCTTCCACTGCTTGGCTTCGTCGCCAAGCAGCGCGTCAATGTCCTTGCGCTCGGTCGAAAGCTCCTTGAGCTCCTTCTTGAGCTCCATCTCTTCCAGCTTGCGCAAGGCGCGCAGCCGCGTGTCGAGAATATAGTCGACCTGCAAATCGGTGAGCTTGAACGCTTTTTTGAGCTCCGCCTTTGCGTCGTCCTCTTCGCGGATGATGCGGATCACCTCGTCGAGATTGAGGAAGACGACGACCATCCCCTCAAGCTGCTCGATGCGTCTCACAATCGCGGCGAGGCGGTGGCGCGAGCGGCGCTGCAAAACGGTGCGGCGATGGTCAAGCCATTGCCGCAGCGCTTCATCAAGCGATACGACGCGCGGCGTAACGCCGTCGACGAGCACATTCATATTCATCGCGAAGCGCGTTTCGAGCTCGGAGAATTTGAACAGAGTCTCCATCATCAGCGCCGGATCGACCGTGCGCGCGCGGGGTTCGAAGACGATGCGCACATCCTCGGCCGATTCGTCTCGTACGTCGGCGACGAGCGGCAATTTGCGTTCGGCGATCAGCTCCGCAAGCTTCTCGATGAGCCGCGATTTCTGCACGCCGTAAGGGATTTCCGTGACGACCGCGACCCAGCCGCCGCGCGGCAGCTCCTCCTTCGTCCAACGCGCGCGCACGCGAAAGGAGCCGCGCCCGGTGCGATAGGTTTCGACGATCTCTTCGCGCCTGTCGACGATAATGCCGCCGGTCGGAAAATCCGGCCCCTGTACGAATGTCAGAAGCTGTTCGGCGTTCGCCTTGCGGTGCGAGATGAGATAGAGCGCGGCGTCGCAAAGCTCGGCGAGATTATGCGGCGGGATCGAGGTCGCCATGCCGACGGCGATCCCCTGCGCGCCATTGGCGAGAAGATTGGGCAGCGCGGAGGGCAGCACCACCGGCTCTTTCTCTTCGCCCGAATAATTAGGGATGAAGTCGATCGCGTCTTCGTCGATGCCTTCCAGCAGCAAGCGCGCGACGGCCGTCATGCGCGCTTCGGTATAGCGGTAGGCGGCAGCCGAATCGCCGTCGACATTGCCGAAATTGCCCTGCCCGTCGACGAGCGGATAGCGCGAGGAAAAATCCTGCGCGAGTCGCACCAGCGCGTCATAGATCGCCTGATCGCCATGCGGATGGAACGAGCCCATGACATCGCCGACGATCTTCGCGCATTTCTTGAAGGGCGCGCCGGGATCGAGCCGCAGAATATGCATGCCGTAGAGAATGCGGCGGTGGACGGGCTTGAGGCCGTCGCGCGCGTCGGGCAACGCGCGTCCGGTGATGGTCGAGAGCGCGTAGCGGAGATAACGCTCTTCCAGCGCCTCGCGCAGATCAACCGGCGCGACGACGCTCTCGACGCTCGCGCCCTTGCCTTTCCCGCCCGCGGAGCCGCCGCCTTTTTGCGCCATTCGCCTGACCCGATTCTTCGTCTGGGACCCGTCCTATGGCCGCCGCGGCGTCCGCGCAAGCGCGCCCGAGAATTGTTTCAATGTGGCGAGGAGCGCCAAATACGGCGTTTCCATTTTTTTACGCAAAACTGTTGCAAATAAGTCCTTGCGGTCGCTGCGCATCGTCCTTTAGAAAGTTTCGGGAGCGATGGCGCAGGTCGGCGCGGTCGGGCTTTCTCGCCGGTTTTCTGCGGCTTTCCAAACATGGCGTCCATGAAGAAACTGCTCACGCTTATCGTCGCCGCGCTATCGATCGCAACCGTCTCGCAAGCCTTGGAAGGGCCGAAAGTCGCAGCCTCGGACCCGAGGCCCGCCGCAGGACGCCGCGCGCCGCCGGCGCAGGGCGTCGGCGAAAGCGACGGCATGCAGGCGGTCTGCCCGCGAAGTGCTCGTCGAAATCGATCAGGGCTACGGCGTCACGAGCCGGGAAGCGCGATTCATCTGCGACGAAGCGCGCTAAATCTTTCAGGCTGCCCGCGAAAAAGCGCCGATATAGAGACCGCGCGCCGCCGGCAGGGCGACGCCACGCGGCGCCAGCACGTCGCGCGTTAAAAAATATCCCGTCAGGCGAAAGGCCGCGACGACATCGGCGTCCGGGGCCACAAGACTCTCCTGCTGCAGAAAACTCGGATAAGGCAGCAGCCGCTCGCGCCAGGGCGCGCCGGCGACGCGGCTCACCGCGCGGCCCGACTTCGGCGAGACATAGGCGAGATCTTCGCGCGTCCCGGTGAGCGCGCAGGAGTCGAGATCGAGTCCGAAGCCCAGCGCGCCGAGCAAAGCGAGTTCGAATCGCGCCATCGCCGGGGCGGCGCCGTCGGCCCCGCCAGGCGCGCCCAGCCGCGCCGCGATCGCGTCGGCCATTTCGAACAAATCCTCATGCGGATCGCGCTCCGGCAGGAGGCGCAATAGTCCGCAGAGCGCGGCGACCCCATGCAGCGCTGCGGCGCGATCGAGGAAATGCGCGGCGCGCGCGGCGAGCGGCTCGACCAGATAGGCGCCGAGATGGTCTTCAAGACGCGCGCGCCAATGGGCCGCCACGAGATTGCCGGGCTGCAGCACCGGACGAAGCGTTCGCGAGCGGCCGCCGCGCACAAGGCCGAGATGCCGGCCATGCCCGCGCGTCATCAGCTCCAGAATGACGGATGTCTCGCCATGCTTGCGCGCGCCGATGACGAGGCCGTCGTCCCGCCAGTCCATGTCGCCGCCGCTCGCCTCCTATAGGTCGCCGAGTTTCAGATCGGGGCTATATTCTGTGTCTTCCACTTCCTTGGTCAACGCCTGACCGCAGATAATGCGCTGATTTACGGCGTCGTAGGTCAGGGTCGGCGAGCCATAGAGCGTCCAGCCGCGGCTCGACGCCTGCGTGACGCGATGGCAGAAGGCGGCGTCGTCCGGGCCTGTAAGATAGCGATAGGCGGTGAACTTTTTCGCAGTAGGCATGGCGAGCCTCTTCGGCGGCGCGAACGGCGCGGATAGGAAGCGAATCGACGCGGCGACGCTTTTGGCGGTCAATACTACCCGCCCTTTGGAAACTCCAGCCGCATCTCGCGGTAGCGCTCGGGGTCCTCCGCCCAATTCTCCCGCACCTTCACGAAGAGAAAAAGATGCACCTTCTGCTCGGCGGCCTCGGCGATCTCGCGCCGCGCCGCCTGGCCTATCGCCTTGATGGTGCGGCCGCCCTCGCCGATGACGATCTTCTTCTGGCTGTCGCGCGCGACAAAAATCGTCTGCTCGATGCGCGCAGAGCCGTCTTTCTGATTCGTCCAGGAATCGGTCTCGACCGTCGACTGATAGGGCAGTTCATCGTGCAGCCGCTCGTAAAGCTGCTCGCGGGTGATCTCGGCGGCCAAGAGGCGCAGCGGCGCGTCGGAAAGCTGATCCTCGGGATAAAGCCAGGGCGAGGGCTTCATGCGCTGCGCCAGCGCCTTGCGCAGATCGGCGACGCCGTCGCCGTTGAGCGCCGAGATCATGAAGGTCTCGTCGAATTTTTCGCGCGCGTTGAATGTTTGCGCCAGCGCGAGAAGCTTCTCGCGCGCGATCAGATCGATCTTGTTCAGCACGAGAA
>CAZCJY010000250.1:930-3975 GCA_964498975.1 uncultured Methylocystis sp. | reverse complement strand
CTCAATGATCCGATTTCGCTCGAAGAAGTCATCGAAATCTACCTGCCGCTGTCGCGCCTGCTCGCGCTCTATGTCGCGGCGACGCAAGGCCTGTTCAAGGCGACGCAGCGGTTTCTCGGCGCCGAGGACGGCAAGGTTCCCTATATCATTGGCGTCGCCGGTTCGGTCGCGGCGGGCAAATCCACGACGGCCCGCATTCTTCGCGCGCTTCTCTCGCGCTGGAATAATACGCCGAAGGTGGAACTCATTACGACGGACGGCTTTCTGTTGCCCAACAAGGTCCTCGAAGCCGAAGGGCTGATGGATAAGAAGGGATTTCCGGAAAGTTACGACAATAAGGCGCTGCTGCGCTTTCTCTCCGACGTGAAGGCGGGGCGGCGCAATGTCTGCGCGCCGGTCTATTCGCATTTGACCTATGACGTAGTGGAAGGGGAGACGGCCTGCGTCGACCGTCCGGACATTCTTATCGTCGAAGGCGTCAATGTCTTGCTCGCGCCGCGTCTGTCGCGCGAGGGTCGCGAGATTCCATTTGTCTCGGACTTTTTCGATTTCTCCGTCTATCTCGACGCGCCCGAGGATGTGCTGGAGCGGTGGTATGTCGAGCGCTTCCGGCGATTGCAGCAAACGGCCTTCCGCGACCCGCAATCCTATTTTCGCATCTATGCGGAGCTTGACGAAACGGAGACGACGCGCGTCGCCAAAGACATTTGGACGCGCATCAATCTTCAGAACTTGCGCCAGAACATCGCGCCGACGCGTGTGCGCGCGAGCCTGATTTTGACGAAAGGCGCGGATCACCGCATCGAGGAAGTGGCGCTAAGGAAGCTTTGAATTATCGCCTCATCGAGTGATTGGCGAGCTATTCGTAAGTCGCAACGCAGCCGTTGGCTCTAAATTGCGCGGGTCTGGCCCTTCCGCGCTCGGCTGGATCAGCCTCGAAAATGAAAACTTTCCTGTCACCGTCTTTACCCTCTCCGTGACGCTCGCCAACGATTTTGCCGCCGAGAAAGGATACATCCGAGTCTTTGGCGAACAAACGTATAATTTGGCAGTTGAGATCTGGAGCGTACCAGAAGCCGGATTCGTATCGTCCATCACCGAGGTCTTTGTGGTTCCCAAGTTCGTCCAAAACATTGAGAATTTTTGCCATAGTTAGTCCTCTCCTTAAGAAATGACTGTGCTAGACGATCCGGCCTCGGGTGCGAATGGTGAGAACGACTGAATGCATTCGAGCCGCTCTCGCCAATGAATGGGAATATTACGCATTCCCCACCGTCTTCAACAAAGGCCGCGTGTGAGCTTGCGGATGCGCCGGCTTGCCGTCGATGACAAGGCCTGAGGCGTCCGCCGAGACTTCGACCGTCGCGCCGTCGACGATCTCGCCCGCGAGCAGCCGCTCGGCCAGCGCATCCTGCAGCTCCTTCTGCATCACGCGCTTTAAGGGCCTTGCGCCGTAGGTCGGATCGTAGCCTTTCGTCGCGAGCCAGTCGCGCGCCTTGGCGTCGAGGCGCAACGTGATCTTGCGGTCTTCGAGGAGCTTCTGCAGCCGCTTGACTTGAATATCGACGATCGCGCCCATGTCCTCCCGCTGCAGGCGGTTGAACAGAATGATCTCGTCGATTCGGTTCAGGAACTCCGGCCTGAAATGCGCCCGCACGACTTGCATGACTTCGCCATGCACGGCGGATGAATCCTCGCCCTCTTTCTGCATGACCAGAAATTCTGAGCCCAGATTCGAGGTCATGATGATCAGCGTATTCTTGAAGTCGACGGTGCGCCCTTGGCCGTCCGTCAGGCGCCCGTCGTCGAGCACCTGCAACAGCACGTTGAATACGTCCGGATGCGCCTTCTCGATCTCGTCGAAGAGCACGACCTGATAGGGACGCCGGCGCACGGCCTCGGTGAGCGCGCCGCCTTCCTCATAGCCGACATAGCCCGGCGGCGCGCCGATCAAGCGCGCGACCGAATGTCTCTCCATATATTCCGACATGTCGAGCCGCACCATCGCGGTCTCGTCGTCGAAGAGGAAGCTCGCGAGCGCCTTGGTCAGCTCGGTCTTGCCGACGCCCGTGGGACCGAGGAAGATGAAGCTGCCGATCGGCCGGTTCGGGTCCTGCAATCCGGCGCGCGCGCGCCGCACCGCGGTCGAGACGGCGACGACCGCGTCATGCTGGCCGACGACGCGCTTGGCGAGCTCGTCCTCCATATGAAGCAGCTTCTCGCGTTCGCCCTCCAGCATCTTGTCGACCGGCACGCCCGTCCAGCGCGAAACGACTTGCGCGATGTCATTCGCCGTCACCGCCTCATCGACGAGCGTGTCGCTCGCGCTCTCGGTCTCGGCGAGCTTCTTTTCGAGATCGGGGATGACGCCATAGGTCAATTCGCCGGCGCGCTGATATTCGCCGCGCCGCTGCGCCTGCGCCAATTCGTTGCGCGCCGCCTCCAACTGCTCCTTTAGCTTCTGCGCGCTTCCGAGCTTGTCCTTCTCGGCACGCCAGCGGGCGGTGAGCGCCGAGGATTTCTCCTCGAGGTCCGCGAGTTCGCCCTCCAGCTTGGCCAGCCGGTCTTTCGACGCGGCGTCGGTCTCTTTCTTCAGCGCCTCCTGCTCGATCTTGAGCTGGATGATGCGCCGATCGAGTTCGTCGAGCTCTTCGGGCTTCGAATCGATCTGCATGCGCAGGCGCGACGAGGCTTCGTCCACGAGGTCGATCGCCTTGTCGGGCAGGAAGCGGTCGGAGATATAGCGGTTCGACAAAGTCGCCGCCGCGACGATCGCGCTATCGGTGATGCGCACGCCGTGATGCAGCTCGTATTTTTCTTTCAGCCCGCGCAGAATCGAGATCGTGTCCTCGACGGTCGGCTCGTCGACGAAAATGGGCTGGAAACGCCGCGCCAGCGCCGCGTCCTTCTCCACATGTTTTCTATACTCGTCCAGCGTCGTCGCGCCGACGCAATGCAACTCGCCGCGCGCGAGGGCAGGCTTCAGCAGATTGGAAGCGTCCATCGCGCCATCCGCCTTGCCCGCGCCGACGAGCGTATGCATCT
>CAZCJY010000250.1:0-920 GCA_964498975.1 uncultured Methylocystis sp. | reverse complement strand
TCGTCGATGAAAAGGATGATATTGCCTTCGGCTGCGGTGACTTCGTTAAGCACCGCCTTCAGCCGCTCCTCGAATTCGCCGCGATATTTCGCGCCGGCGATCAGCGCGCCCATATCGAGCGCGAGCAGCTTTTTATCCTGCAACGACTCGGGCACGTCGCCATTGACGATGCGCAAGGCGAGGCCTTCGACGATCGCCGTCTTGCCAACGCCCGGCTCGCCGATCAGCACGGGATTGTTCTTCGTGCGGCGCGACAGCACCTGGATCGTGCGGCGGATCTCTTCGTCACGGCCGATGACGGGATCGAGCTTGCCTTCGCGCGCCGCCTCAGTCAGGTCGCGTGCGTATTTTTTGAGCGCGTCATAGGCGTTTTCGGCGGAGGCCGAATCAGCCGTGCGGCCCTTGCGCAAATCCTCGATCGCGGCGTTGAGCGTCTGCGGCGTCACGCCCGCGTCTTTCAGGATGCGCGCGGCCTCCGTATCCTTCTCCATCGCCAGCGCCAAGAGCAGCCGTTCGACGGTGACGTAGGAATCGCCCGCCTTCTGCGCGATCTTCTCGGCATTGTCGAAAAGCCGGGCGGTGGCCGGCGCGAGATAGAGCTGGCCGGCCCCGGAGCCGCCAACTTTCGGCAGTTTCGCCAGCGCGGCTTCGGTCATGGCCAGAGCCTCGCGCGAACGTCCCCCGGTGCGGTCGATCAAGCCGGCGGAAAGGCCCTGCTCGTCGTCGAGCAGCACCTTCAGAACATGTTCGGGCGTGAACTGCTGGTTCCCCTCGCGTTGCGCGAGCGATTGCGCGGACTGGACGAAGCCGCGCGCGCGTTCGGTGTATTTCTCGAAATTCATTATGACCCCTCACGACCTTGAGGCGGCCCATAAAGCAGCGCGCCTCGCGTCTTTGATAAATTTGGTCCCTTGCGGCGA
>CAZCJY010000249.1:0-3975 GCA_964498975.1 uncultured Methylocystis sp. | reverse complement strand
GGGCGGCAGCGCATCGAGCACTTAAGTCATGCGCCCCGCAAGCTTGATCGCTTCGATCAGGCTCGTCGGATCGGCGACGCCTTTTCCGGCGATGTCGAAAGCGGTTCCGTGATCGGGCGAGGTGCGCACGAAGGGCAGACCCAGCGTTACATTGACGCCGCGTTCAAAGGCGAGCGTCTTGATCGGGATCAGCGCCTGATCATGCGTCGGACAGAGCGCAACGTCATATTTCGCGCGCGCCGTTGCGTGGAACATCGTGTCGGCGGGATGCGGTCCTGTAGCGTCAATACCGCGCGCGCGCAATTCGGCGATCGCCGGCGCGATGATGTCGATCTCCTCGCGTCCGAGCGCGCCCATCTCTCCCGCATGCGGATTTAAACCCGCGAAAGCGAGATGCGGCTGTGCAATGTGAAAACGCGTGTGTAAATCGCGCGCGACGATCGCGCCCGCCTCGATGATAAGTTCGCGGGTCAATTTTTTTGACACGTCGGCGAGAGGAATGTGAATGGTGATCGGCACGACAGCCAGTTCTTGCGCCCATAACATCATCACAGCACGATGTGCGCCGCCATAGTGTCGGCGCGCAAGTTCGGCGAGAAATTCGGTATGGCCGGGATGCGCGAAACCCGCCTCATAGAGAACGGATTTGGCGATCGGATTGGTGACAAGCGCGCGGGCTTCGCCTTTAACGACGCATTCGACCGCGCGCTCGATCGAGAGAATCGTCGACGCCGCATCGGCGGGATCGGGACGCCCCGCGACGCCGCGCGCATCGCAATCAATCGCGACGACGGGCAGCGCGCGCGCGAAAACCTCGTAAGCCCGCGCAGGGGTCGTCGGCTCGATCGCGACATCGAGCCCGAGGCTTGCGGCGACGCGCGAGACGAGCGCTGGCTCGGCGAGCAGAAAGAATGGCGGCAAGCGCTGCGATTGCCGCGCGAGATAGGCCTTCAGCGTGATTTCCGGCCCGACGCCGGCGGGATCGCCCTGCGTCAGGGCGAGAGGCGCCTTGGCGGTCGTCATGGCGTTGGGCGCCTTTGGGAGGTCATGCGCGAGAGTGGCGCAAGCGCAAGGCGAAATCAAACGCGAAGGTTCTTATAAATGAACGGCTCCAACAATGCGTCGGAGCCGTTGTGACTTAGCGGCGAGACACGCTGCGAGGCTTGCGCCCTTAGCGCGCGCCCTCAAGGATGATGATGCCGCGCGGATCGTGCGGCGTCGCATACGGCCCGTAAATGTGCGGACGCTGGCGCATGACGTCGGCCGTCGGCGCGCTGATCGCCTCGTCATGTTGGTGTTCGCGGACAGAATCGCCCCACACCTGATCGAAGTCGTAATAGCGGTCTCGGGCGAGCGCCGACCCCGAGAAGGCGAATGCGCCCAGCAGGACGGCGGCGAGTATGGCTTTGCACGGCATGAAGTCCTCCGCTCATTTGCGATTGAGGTCAGGGAATAATCTGCGGTGCATACGGTTATAAAAGCGTCATTAAACTGTGGTAGGGGCGCCGCCGAAATTTTTCATGCGTCCACGCAGACGCAAAAAAGATCCGTGCGCGCCAGGCGTGGCGCGCACGGATGTATTTGGCCCAAAGCCGTTATGTTATTTGCTGCGCTGCGCTTTACGCCTTCCCGACCTGCGCGTGGGGCACGCCTTCCTTGTCGAGCAGAGCGACAAGCTCGCCCGACTGGAACATTTCACGAGCAATGTCGCAGCCGCCGATGAACTCGTTCTTGACGTAAAGCTGCGGGATCGTCGGCCAGTTCGAAAAGGCTTTGATCCCCTCGCGAATGGCGCCGTCGGCGAGCACGTTGATCGCCTTGTAGGGCACGCCGAGGTGGTTGAGGATCTGCACGACCTGCATGGAGAAACCGCATTGCGGCGCCTGCGGCGTGCCTTTCATGAACAGCACCACGTCATTCGATTCAAGTTCGCCCTTGATGCGGGCGCTCACGTCATCCGACATTTTGATAGTCCTTCCATGCGGCGTTCAAGGCGCCGGCGCTGATGAGACGCTCTTAAGGCGCCCGCGTCGTCAAGGCGAGCGCGTGAAGTTCGCCGCCGAGCCGGTCGCCAAAAGCGGCGTTGACGAGCTGATGCTGTTTGACGCGGGTCAGTCCGCGAAAGGTCTCCGAGACCACGATCGCCGCCCAATGGTCGTCGTCAGCGGCGAGCGCGGTGAGTTCGACCCTGGCGTCGGGGATCGCCTGTTTGATGAGCCTTTCGATCTCGGCGGCGGGCATCGGCATGTTTCGATCAATCCCAGGTTAGAGTTTGTCGGAAAAAGCGCTCTCGTCGCCCGCCATATAGGCCGGGAGCGGCGATTCATGCGCGCTGCGAAGCTCGGAGAGCAATATCGGCGCCTCGCCAGGCAGTTGCAAGGCGTCGCCGCCGACAGCGCCCAAGGCAAGGACCGATCCCGCCCCAACGAGGCTGGCCCGCGCCATCACGTGGTCCAGATGCTCCGGCGAGACAGTGACGAGATAACGCGCCTGATCCTCGCCAAACAGCGCGGCATGTGGAGGCGCGTCAGGAAGATTGTCGATCCTTGCGCCAACGCCGCCGCAAAGCGCCATCTCCGCCAGCGCCACGGCGAGACCGCCGTCCGAAATATCGTGCGCAGCCATGATCAATCCCTCCAACACAAGACTCCGTACGAAATCCCCGTTTCTCTTCTCCGCCGCAAGATCGACCGGCGGCGGCGCGCCATCGCTGCGGCCCGCGATGTCGCGCGCATAGGCGGATTGGCCGAGCCAGCCCTTGGTCTCGCCGATGAGCAGGATCATGTCGCCTTCTTGCGCAAAACCCGTCAGCGCCGCCATGGCGACATCCGCGATCACGCCGACGCCGCCAATGGCCGGCGTGGGCAGAATCCCTGCGCCCTGGGTCTCGTTGTAGAGCGAGACGTTGCCGGAGACGATCGGGAAGTCGAGCGCCCGCGCAGCCTCCCCGATTCCCTCGAGGCAGCCGACGAATTGGCCCATGATCTCGGGCCGTTCCGGATTGCCGAAATTCAAATTGTCGGTGAGGGCCAGGGGCGTCGCGCCGCGCACGGTGATGTTGCGCCAGGCTTCCGCCACCGCCTGCTTGCCGCCTTCATATGGATCGGCGGCGCAATAGCGCGCCGTCACGTCGGCGGTGAGCGCCAGGCCCTTTGGCCCGTCATGCAGGCGAATCACCGCCGCGTCGCCGCCGGGGGGCCGCACGCTATTGCCGAGAATGAGGTGGTCATATTGCTCCCACACCCAGCGCTTGGAGCAAAGATTAGGCGTCGCAAGGAGCTTGAGCAGCGCTTGTGTGTTCGACATCGGCGGGTCGATGGACGCCGCCTCCATTACGGGTTGCTTTGGCGTCGGAATATGCGGCCGGTCATAGACGGGGGCCTCGTCGCCAAGCTCCTTGATGGGCAGATCCGCCTTCACCTCGCCCTTGTGCTTGACGACGAAACGCAGCGTGCCGGTCGTCTTGCCGACGATGGCGAAGTCGAGGCCCCATTTGCGGAAGATGGCTTCGGCTTGGCTCTCCAATTCGGGCTTGAGCACCATGAGCATGCGCTCCTGGCTCTCGGAGAGCATCATTTCGTAGGCGCTCATCCCCTCTTCGCGGCAAGGCACTGCGTCGAGGTTCAATTCCACGCCGAGATTGCCCTTGGCGCCCATCTCGACCGCCGAAGAGGTCAGTCCCGCCGCGCCCATGTCCTGAATGGCGATGACGGCGCCCGACGCCATGAGTTCGAGACAGGCTTCGAGCAGCAGTTTTTCGGAGAAAGGATCGCCGACCTGCACGGTCGGGCGCTTCTCCTCCGCGTCCTCCTCAAACGACGCCGACGCCATGGTCGCGCCATGAATGCCGTCGCGCCCGGTCTTGGAGCCGAGATAGACGATCGGATTGCCGACGCCGGCGGCGGCCGAATAGAAGATCGAATCAGTTCGCGCCAAGCCAACCGCCATGGCGTTGACAAGAATATTGCCGTCATA
>CAZCJY010000248.1:0-3986 GCA_964498975.1 uncultured Methylocystis sp. | reverse complement strand
CGCGGTTTTAGGGAAACCTCGCGCGCGCCTGCGGGATCGACTATAGGAGCGGCGACGAAGTTTCCCGTCATTGCGAGCCATAGGCGAAGCAATCCAGAGCTGCGGGCGGCGTCTGGATGTCTCATAGCCGCGCTTCTCGCCATGACGGCCCTTGCCGCAAGGCGCGAACCGTGACCCGCCGACCTGACGAAGTTTCCTCCGACCTCATGCAGCCGCTCGAGACGCTGCCGGTGTTTTTTGCGCTCGCCGGCAGACGCGTCCTCGTCATCGGCGGCTCGGAGGCGGCCGCCTGGAAGACCGATCTCGCGGCGGCGACCGGCGCGCTGGTCGATGTCTATGCAAGGGAGCCGAGCGACAAGCTGCGCGAAATCGCGCAAGCGCGCGACAATGTCGCGATCCACACGCGCGTCGTCGAGCCGAAGGACTTCATCGGCGCTGCGTTGGCGCTTGGCGCGCTTGACGACGACGCGCAAGCAAAGGCCGTGCATGAGGCGGCGCGCGCCGCTGGCGTGCCTCTCAATCTCACCGACAGGCCGGCGCTTAGCGATTTTCTCATGGGCGCGATCGTTAATCGCTCGCCGCTCGTCATCGGCGTGTCCACCGGCGGCGCTTCGCCGGTGTTCGCTCAGGCGGTGCGGGGGCGCATCGAGAGCTTGGTGCCTTCGACCTTCCAGGCCTGGGCGCGCGCGGCGCAAGCGTGGCGCCCGCTCGCGCGCGCCTCTGGGCTCGATTTTCTCGCGCGACGCGACTTCTGGCGCCGCTTCACGCGCCTCGCCTTTCGCGACATTGAGCGCGCGCCGCTGGAGGAAGATCGCGCGGCGCTAATCGAGGAATCGCGCGCGGGTGCCGAGACGACGGCGCGCGGGCGCGTAACCATGGTCGGCGCGGGGCCGGGCGATCCCGAACTTCTGACGCTCAAGGGCATGCGCGCGCTGGCCGGCGCCGATGTCGTGCTTTTCGACGATCTCGTGCCGGCAAGCATTCTCGATTTCGCGCGGCGCGAGGCGACGCGCATCAATGTGGGCAAGCGCGGCTACGCGCCTTCCGTGCGCCAGGAGGAGATCACCGCGCTGCTCGTCAAGCTCGCGCAGGAAGGCAAGAACGTCGTGCGGCTCAAGGGCGGCGATCCGCTGATCTTTGGCCGCGCCAATGAGGAAATCACCGCGCTGCGCGAGGCGGGCTTTACGATCGAGATCGTGCCGGGCGTAACGGCGGCCTGCGCGGGCGCCGCCGCGATCGGCGCCTCTCTCACCAGCCGCGAGACGGCGCGGCGCGTGCAATTCATCACCGCGCATACGAAGGAGGGCGAATTCCCCGAGGATTTCGACTGGGGCGCGCTCGCCGACAAGCGCGCCACGACGGCGGTCTATATGGGCAACCGCACGCTGCCGGAGCTGTCGCGCCGCCTGCTGCAGGAAGGCATGTCGCATGACACGCCCGCCTTTCTGATCGAGCGCGCCTCGACCCCGCATGAGCGGATCATCAAGGGCACGATCGCCGATCTACCGGCGAGAGTCGCGGGAGAGACGCTGGTCGGCCCTGTGATGGTGCTGATTGGCTGGGCGCTGACGGGGCAATAACGACAACTTTGTGCAACGGTTGATCTTTTGTCCATCGTCCGATTTGATGTTCGCCTTGCGGGTTTGTCATTCCCGACGCGCGCTTTGCGCGCGATCGGGAATCCAGAGTCAAAACGAACATCATGGATGTCACTCTGGATTCCCGGTCAGGCCTCCGGCCTGCCGGGAATGACAACCTCAAGCGAACGGCTTAATCGGCTTCCATATTCGTTCATCTGTGACTGTGGAGATGTCATGCGCGCGCTCAGAATGCTGGTCACGCTATTCGCGGTCATCTCGCCCTTTGCGATGGCGGCGCATGCCGCAAACCGCGCGCGCGGCGTTTCGCTCGACGCCATGCTGCAACCCTATCTGGCGCGCTATGGCCTTCCTGCGCTTGCGGCGGCGGTCGTCAAAAACGGCAAGATCGTCGCCTCCGGCGCCGTCGGACTGCGTCGTGCGGGCGGCGACGCGCGCGTGACCATCGACGACCGTTTTCACATCGGCTCCGATACAAAGGCGATGACTTCGCTGCTTGCGGCGATGCTGGTCGAGAGCGGCAAGCTGCGCTGGAACACGACGGTCGCCGAGGCCTTTCCCGAGCTTGCGGGGAGCATGAACGCCGATGTGAAAGGCGTGACTCTCGAACAGCTCCTGTCGCATACGAGCGGCATCCCGAGCGACAATGACGCGCATACGAAACTCCTTCAGGAGTCCTTCACGCAGGAGAAGAAGAATCTCGACGAATTGCGCTATTGGCTCGTCAAGCGATTGGTCGCGCAGCCGTTGCAATCGAAGCCCGGCGAGAAATTCGCCTATGCGAATATGGGCTACATACTCGCGGGCGCGATCTTGGAAAGAGCAGGCGGAAAGACCTGGGAGGAACTCGTCGCGACGCGCATATTCGATCCGCTGGGCCTAAAGAGCGCCGGCTTCGGCCCGCAGTCGAGCCTTGGGAGAGTCGATGCGCCACTCGGCCATGTGTCGCTTCCCGAAGGCCCAAAGCCGATGCTGGCGGGTCCCAATGGCGACAATCCCGAGATTATGGGTCCTGCGGGGACGGCTCATCTCTCCATCCTCGATCTCGCCAAATGGGCGTCATGGAATGCGGGCGCGGGCAAGAGGGCGCCGGCTCTCGTCTCGAAGGAGACGCTGCGCAAGCTCCACACCAAGGTCATCGACATGCCGCCCAAGCCCGACGCCGCGCCCGGCACGCCTTCCTTCGGCGGCTATGGCTTCGGCTGGGTCACGGTGCAATTGCCCTTCGCGCGCGAACCCTTCCTGTTCCATGGCGGCTCGAACGAGATGAACGTCGCTTATCTTATGCTGCAGCCGAAATCCGACCTCGCCATGGTGATGGCGACGAATATTGGCGGAACGAAAGCGGACGATGCGCTCAAGGAGCTTTCAAAGGAGCTCTATGCGCGCTTTGACGAACATTGAGAATTAATTGAGCGGCTTCCAGTTCTCGGCGATGAAGCCGCGAGAGTCGACATTGACGATCTGGCGCGCGATCTGTGCATTTGGTCCTACGCATTTCCATTCATAGATTGTGTCATGGCCCGTCGCCGCCATGGGGACCACGTCCGAGCCAGGACTATCCTTGCAGAACGCCGCGGCGCCCGGCAGGCTTTGCGAGGCGTTCGCCTTGCCGCAGACGAGATTCGCGCCGACGTTGCAGAGCCAGGCCTTCCCGCCCATGCAGCGATAGCTTGTGCCATTGCGAATGATGGCATTGGGAGTTTGCGGCGAAAAGCCGAAGAGTTCGCGCGCTTTTGGAACGAGCGCGGCGGGAATGGGCTTCGCCTTGTCGTCGTCGCCGACTTTTGTGCAACGTGCGACAAGGTTCTCCGCATGGGCCGAGGAAGGAACGGCCATCGCGGCGGCGATCAAAAGCAGGATTGAAGCAAGCGTTGATCGAAACATTGTCCTCTCCCTATTTTGCTTATTTTCATTAGCTTTTCAGGGCGCTCAATGCTCGCGTTTCGCGAGCAACTTCAATAAATGTTCTTCGTCCGGCTGTTCGGCGACGCTTACATTCGCAAAGCCCTCGCGCAAGAGCGGCGTCGCCACTTCTTCTGACAAGGTGAAATGTGAGACGATTCGAAGCTGTTCGATAATCCCCAGGGCTTGCGCGAGCGCTAGAAAAATCTCGGCGCTGCGCCGAGAATAATGCAGGGCGGCGTCGATCTTGTTCGCCGCGAGGGCGGCGACGGCCTCGGGCGCAAGCGTTGTCGCCGCCCGCGCCGCGTAAATCTCGACCGCGCTAATCTGATGGCCGGAGGCGCGTAGCCCAGCCTCCAGCGTCGGCTGGCGATCGCATCCCGCGAGATAAAGGAAGCGCGCGGGCCGTGGATAGCGCGCCAGCAGCAGCGGCAGGATCGCCTCGGCGCTTCCAGCGACGATATCGGGACGCCAGCCATGCGC
>CAZCJY010000247.1:0-3991 GCA_964498975.1 uncultured Methylocystis sp. | reverse complement strand
ACAAGCTCGACGTCGTCATGCTGCCCAAGGTCGAGGGCCCCTGGGACATCGCCTATCTCGACCAGCTGCTGGCGCAACTCGAAGCGCGCAACGGCGTCAAAAAGCCCATTCTCATCCACGCCATTTTGGAGACGGCCGAGGGCGTCAAGAACGTCGACGCGATCGCTTCGACGTCGCCGCGCATGCATGGCATTTCGCTCGGGCCGGCGGACCTTGCAGCCTCGCGCGCGATGAAGACGACGCGCGTCGGCGGCGGCCACCCGGAATATAAGGTGATCGCCGACGCCGAGCCGGGCCAGGGCCTGCGCGCTTCATTCCAGCAGGATCTGTGGCACTACACCATCGCCAAAATGGTCGACGCCTGCGCTTCCGCCGGCATCAAGGCCTTCTACGGCCCCTTCGGCGATTTCTCCGACGCGCCGGCCTGCGAGGCGCAATTCCGCAACGCGTTTCTTTTGGGCTGCGCCGGCGCCTGGTCGCTGCATCCATCGCAGATCGAGATCGCCAAGCGCGTGTTCTCGCCAGACCCTGCCGAGGTCGCCTTCGCCAAGCGCGTGCTGGAGGCGATGCCCGACGGCACGGGCGCGGTGATGATCGACGGGCGCATGCAAGACGACGCGACCTGGAAACAATGCAAGGTCGTCGTCGATCTCGCCAAGCAGGTTGCGGCCAAGGATGCCGATTTCGCCAAGATTTACGGGTTGTGAGGGCGCCTTGCCTCCCCCTTGAGGGGCAGGCTGTGGCGATTGACGCCTGCGCCCCGGCTGCGCTACGAAATGGCGGGGTAAACAGCGTGTTAAAGGCGTCTCGAGAATGCCGCGGGAGAACGTCGCAAAATTCGCGATTGGCCAAGTGGTCAAGCATCGCCGCTATCCGTTCCGCGGCGTGATCTATGACGTGGACCCGGTCTTCGCCAACACCGAGGAATGGTGGCTGTCCATCCCCGAGGAGCTGCGCCCGCGCAAGGATCAGCCCTTCTACCACCTCTTCGCCGAAAACGCCGAAACCGAATATGTCGCCTATGTGTCGGAGCAGAATCTCATGCCCGATACGTCCGGCGATCCGGTGCGTCATCCGCAGGTCGACGAGACCTTCGAGCGCGACGACGACGGCGTCTATCGCATGCGCGCGCCCAAACGCCATTGATCGCAAGCGGCGCTGAACGAAAAACGCGCAGGCCTCGGGATTGACGATCTCCCGAATCGGGCACATCTTCATTGGAGGTCGAACTTCATCGCGGGAGAGACCGGCGCTTTGCGCCGGCGCCGAAGGCGAAACCGCCCCGGAAACGCTCAGGCCCAAAGGACCGCGACGAAGCAGAACTCTGGAAAGCGGCGCAACGCGCAAGCGCTTCGCCCACCGACGGGTGTAACCTGCTTTTCCGGCGAGTCGCCGCAATGCAGGGAAATCTCTCAGGTCACCGGACAGAGGGGGCGCGCGGCAAGGTCATCCTTGGTGCGCCTGCTGAACCTTTGCCGGAGGCGATCGGTGACAACCGAGCCAGACGTCGCGACGACCACAACCGCTTCGCTCGCCAAGCTGCCGCTTGACGCCCTGCATCGTCGTCTCGGCGCGCGCATGGCCCCCTTCGCCGGCTACGACATGCCGCTGCAATATGACGCCGGCATTGTCGCCGAGACGCTGCACACGCGTGAGAAGGCTGGCTTGTTCGACGTATCGCACATGGGTCAGGCGATCCTCTCGGGCGCCGGCGCCGCGCGGACGCTGGAGACCCTGACGCCCGCCGATCTCATCTCGCTCGCGCCCGGGCGCACCCGCTACACGCAACTCCTCAACGGGAGCGGCGGCATTGTCGACGATCTTCTCGTCACGCGCCTGCCGGGCGTCGAGGAGCGCCTGCTCCTTGTCGTCAACGCGTCGCGTAAGCGAGAAGATTTCGCGCTCGTCGCCGCAAAGCTTCCGCAACGCGACCTGAACCTATTGGACCGCGCGCTCATCGCCCTTCAGGGTCCGCGCGCGGCCGCGGTCCTCGACGCGATCCTCCCCGGCGTCGAGGACCTTCCCTTCATGAGCTGGCGCGCCTTTGATTTTGCAGGCGCGTCGTTCTTCGTTTCGCGCTCCGGCTATACGGGCGAGGACGGATTCGAGATTTCACTGCGCGCCGACCAGGCGGCGGCCTTCGTGATGCGATTGCTCGCGCATGAGGATGTGGCGCCAATCGGCCTCGGCGCGCGCGATGCGCTTCGACTTGAAGCCGGCCTGCCGCTCTATGGCCATGATCTCGACGAAACGACTGACCCTGTCGAAGCCGGACTCGCCTGGTCGATCGGTAAGCGCCGCCGCATCGAGGGCGGCTTTCCGGGGTTCGAGCGTATTCGCGCGGCGCTGGAACGCGGGCCGCAGCGCATTCGCGTCGGCCTGTCGCCGCACTCGAAGGCCCCCTTGCGCGAAGGCGCGGCGCTTTACGCGGCGGATGGCGCGGAAGTCGGCCGCGTCACCTCTGGCGGCTTTTCGCCGACGCTGCAACGACCCATCGCCATGGGCTATGTGACGCGCGCCGCAGCCTGGTTTGGCGCGACGCTCTCGGCGCCGCTGCGCGATAGACGCATTGACGTCGCCATCACGCCTTTGCCCTTCGTGCCGCATCGCTACTTCAAATCAACCGCCCGAAAGGACGCGAGATGACCGGACCACGCTACTCCAAGGATCATGAATATGTGCTGCTTGACGGCGACGTCGCGACCGTCGGCATCTCCGACTATGCGCAGTCGCAGCTTGGCGACATCGTCTTCATCGAACTGCCGCCGGTCGGCCAGAAAATCGGCAGGGGCAAGGAACTCGCCGTCATCGAGAGCGTGAAGGCGGCGAGCGAAGTCTATTCGCCCGTCTCCGGCGAAGTGATCGAAGTCAATCCGGAGCTTGGCGAAACGCCGGCGCTCGTCAACGACGACCCGCTCGCGCGCGGCTGGCTCGTCAAACTGCGCGTAAGCGATTCCGCCGAATGCGCGTCGCTGATGGACGACGCCGCTTACGCCGCCTTCCTCAAAACGTTCTAAGCTAGGAAAACGAAGATGCGCTATCACCCCCTGTCCGAGGCCGACAGAAGCGCGATGCTCGCAACGATCGGCGTCGCCTCGATCGACGATCTCTACGCCGACGCGCCGGCCGCGACGCTGCTCAAGGGGCCGCTCGATCTGCCGGCCGGCAAGTCCGAACTCGAAGTCGAACGCTTCTTCGCGCGGCTCTCGGCGCGCAATACGGCGGCGTCGCGCGATCCCTTCTTCGTCGGCGCGGGCGCCTACAAGCATCATATCCCCGCGAGCGTCGATCATCTCATTCAGCGCTCGGAATTCCTGACGAGCTATACGCCCTATCAGCCGGAGATTTCGCAGGGCACGCTGCAATATCTCTTCGAGTTTCAAACGCAAGTGGCGATGCTGACCTGCATGGAGGTCGCCAACGCCTCCATGTATGACGGCTCCACCGCGACAGCCGAAGCCGTGCTGATGGCGCATCGCTTGACCAAGCGGCGCAAGGCGCTGCTCTCCGGCGGCCTGCATCCGCATTACGCCGACGTCGTGCGCACGATCTCGCGTCTCGCCGAAGACGAAGTCGAGACGATGGCGCCGGATGTCAGCGCGCAGGAAAATCTGCTCGCGCAAATCGACGACACGCTTTCCTGCGTCGTCGTGCAGACGCCCGACGTCTTCGGCAATCTGCGCGATCTGACGCCGATCGCGGAAGCCTGTCATAAACATGGCGCGCTGCTCGTCGCGGTCTTCACCGAGGCGGCGGCGCTCGGCCTTGTCGCGCCGCCGGGCGCGATGGGCGCCGACATCGTCGTCGGCGAGGGTCAATCGATCGGCAATACGCTCAATTTCGGCGGGCCCTATGTCGGCCTCTTCGCGACGCGTCACGAATTCCTGCGGCAAATGCCCGGCCGTCTCGCCGGCGAGAGCGTCGACGCGGATGGGCGCCGCTCCTATGTGCTGACGCTGTCGACGCGCGAGCAGCATATCCGTCGCGACAA
>CAZCJY010000246.1:2329-3996 GCA_964498975.1 uncultured Methylocystis sp. | reverse complement strand
GAGCCGTCCGTCGTCCACGCAATGGTCCGCTCCCCTCGAAATGGATTTCGATCACGCTCTCCATGTTGGAGACGAAATGAGACGGATTTGCGCTCGCGCGCAAGACGGCGACGACGCCCCGGGCCCGAAATGGAAATTAGGCTCGTCGTCGTCGTTCGGCCCGGTCCGCCGAGCGTTTCCAGCGCAATGCCATGACGTTAGGCGCATGGAGTCGGCGCCTGCCCGCTGGCTTTCCCTCGCTATGGGATTCGTGCTAGACGGCCCGATTACCTATCTGCGTCTAGGCGGTTCGCCGCCCGGCCGCGGACCGCTCTGGCGGGCCTTGAACCCGTCAAGTCCTTAAGGGATCAGCCGTGGCCATTCCGTTCCGCTATGTCGCGAAAATCGGCGCCTATATTCTCAAGCAGCATCTGACGGGGGTAAAGCGCTATCCGCTGGTGCTCATGCTCGAACCGCTGTTTCGCTGCAATCTCGCCTGCTCCGGCTGCGGCAAGATCGATTATCCGGACCATATTCTCAACAAGCGCCTTTCGGTGGAGGACAGCCTCGCCTCGGTCGACGAATGCGGCGCCCCGGTCGTCGTCATCGCCGGCGGCGAGCCGCTGCTGCATAAGGATCTTCCGCAGATCGTCGAGGGCGTCATCGCACGTAAGAAATTCGCGATCGTCTGCACCAACGCCTTGCTGCTCGCCAAGAAGATCGGCCAGTACAAGCCCTCGCCCTATTTCACCTGGTCGATCCATCTCGACGGCGACCAGGTGATGCACGACCGCGCCGTGAGCCAGGAAGGCGTCTATGCCCGCGCCGTCGAGGCGATCGAACTCGCCAAATCGAAGGGCTTCCGCGTCACGATCAACAGCACTTTCTTCGCCGACGCCGATCCTGAACGCGTCGCGAAATTTCTCGACGACACGACGGCGCTGGGCGTCGACGGCATGACGGTTTCGCCCGGCTACGCCTATGAGCGCGCCCCCGACCAGACGCATTTTTTGAACCGCATGCGCACCAAGGAGTTGTTCCGGGCCATCCTGCGTCGCGGCCGCGGCGGCAAGGCGTGGCAGTTCCAGCAGTCCGCCCTGTTCATGAACTTCCTCGCGGGCAATGAGAGCTATCTCTGCACGCCCTGGGGCAATCCGCTGCGCACGGTCTTTGGCTGGCAGCGCCCCTGCTATCTTCTGGGCGAAGGCTATGTGCCGACGTTCAAGCAGCTGATGGAAGAGACCGATTGGGACGCCTATGGCGTCGGCAATTACGAGAAATGCGCCGACTGCATGGTGCATTCCGGCTTCGAGGCCAGCGCGGTGAAGGACGCGGTGAAGCGCCCGTGGAAAGCTGCGGCGGTCGCGCTCTTTGGCGTGCGCACGGAGGGGCCGATGGCGCCCGACGTCTCGCTCGAGAATCAGCGTCCGGCAGAATATGTCTACGACGCGAACGTCGCCAAGCTTTCAGAGATCCGCGAGCACGAGGCGCAGCAGCGGGCCGAGCAGCGGTCCACAGCGGCCTAGGGAGGCGAAGGCGGCGCGCGAATCGAGCCCCGCGCGAATCATGCCGCCCAGCTGGTGGGGCCCGCGCAGGATTTCGCGCGCGACGCCGATGGCGTTGACGTCGCCCTGGGGCGTGAGGGCCTTCGCGACGAGCGGCGGCGCAACCTGCCCTTCGTGGCGTTG
>CAZCJY010000246.1:0-2319 GCA_964498975.1 uncultured Methylocystis sp. | reverse complement strand
CCGCCTTCGCCTCCCTAGGCCGCTGTGGACCGCTGATCGCCCGCAACGCCACGAAGGGCAGGTTGCGCCGCCGCGCGAACTCTTCCGCCAAATGCGATTCCATGTCGACGGCGATCGCCTTGGCGCCCTCGCGCAGCGCCGCCTTGGCGGAAAGGTCCATCGCCGGCCGGTCGACGCCGACGATCGCGCCGGGAGAGACCTTGCAGCCGGTGGCCGCGACGCCTTCAATCAGCGCGTCGGAAAGGCGCGAATGCGTCGTTCGCCGCGCCTCTCCCGCAACGATGGCGTCGGCGACGACGACATGACCCGGCCGCAATGAATAATCCAGACCGCCGGCAAGACCAAAGCTGACGACGGCGGAAAATTCCGCATCGCGCAATTTGTCGAGCGCCGCGCGCAGCCCCGCCACGTCTGCGCCGCTGCAAAGCGTCGTGACGCCTTCGCCCGACGCGCAGGCGGCCTCGCGCTTCATGCCGACGACGACGAGAATCGGCGCGACAGGCCCTCGCTCAGCGACTTTCCTGCGGCTGAAACCGCGCGACATCGCCCCTCCGGGGCTAGCTACTAGAGCCCGACCTGCACGCGCTTACTATTGGCGCGCAGAAGATTACGGTAGCGCGCGAGCGCCCAGAGCGGGAAGAATTTTCCATAGCCATGATAGCGCAGATAGAAGACGCGCGGGAAACCCGTCGCCGTGTATCGCGCCTCGTCCCACAATCCATGCCCGTTTTGCGTCGCTTGCAGATAGGCGACCCCCCGCCCGACGGCGGGGTGGTCCACGTCGCCCGCCGCCATCAGCGCGAGCAGCGCCCAGGCCGTTTGCGAGGCGGTCGATGGCGCCGGCTCATAGCCCTTGTAATCGAGCTTGTAGCTCGAAAGGTCCTCGCCCCAACCGCCGTCTTCATTCTGGATCGAGACGAGCCAATTCACGGCGCGGCGGTAGGAATCATGCTCATGCGGCAGGCCGGCGGCGTTGAGCGCGCAAAGCGACGACCAGGCGCCATAGATGTAATTCGCGCCCCAGCGGCCGAACCAGCTGCCATCCGCCATCTGGTCCTTGATGAGATAATCGACGCCGCGCTTGAGCGCGTCGCTCGTCTCGATCTTGTCGCCGAGTTGGGCGAGCATCGAGACGCAGCGCGCGGAGACGTCGGCGGTGGGGGGGTCGAGCAGCGCGCCATGATCGGCGAAGGGAATGTGATTGAGATAGTGATAGGTATTGTCGGCGTCGAAAGCGCCCCAGCCGCCGTTCTTGCTCTGCATGCCCTCGATCCATTCGCGGGCTCGGGCGATGCGCTCGTCATAGCGCCGCGCCGCGCCCCCTTGCGTCAGGCGATCCATGGCGGTGGCGACGACGGCGGTGTCATCGACGTCCGGATAATGCGGGTTGGCGTATTGGAAGGCCCAGCCGCCCGGCCGAACGTCGGGGCGCTGCGCCGCCCAGTCGCCTTTGACATCGAGAACCTGCAGGGGCGCAAGCCAGTCGAGCGCTTTGCGCGCGCGCGCCTTCGCATCCTCGTCGCCGGTCTCAAGCAGAGCGTGAGCGACGAGCGCCGTGTCCCACACCGGCGAGACGCAGGGTTGGCAATAGGCTTCGGTATCGTTGACGACGAGCAGGCGCTCGATTGACTCGCGCGCGGCGACGACCCGCGGATCGCCCTCGGGGACGCCGAGCACTTCATACATCAGCAGGCTGTTGACCATCGCCGGGAAGATCGCGCCAAGGCCGTCGACGCCGTTCAAGCGCTCCGTCGTCCATTGCTCGGCCTTCATGATCGACAGTTCGCGCGTGCGTTTGGGAAAATAAGGCTCGACGACGCGCAGAATTTTGTCGACCTCGGCGAAGATATGGGCCCAGGGCCAGGTCTGATGTTCGCCTCTTGGCCAGACTTTCACCTCGTGCGGCGGCGTGGTGAAGAGTTCGGCGATATGCACGTTCTTGGGATTTTTCGCGCGCGGCTTCCTGTCCATCAGCACGAGCAGCGGCACGAGCACGGTGCGCGCCCAATAGGACACCTTGTCGAGATGGAAGGGGAACCAGCGCGGCAGCAGCATGATTTCCGCCGGCATCACCGGCACGCCGCGCCACGGGATTTCGCCATAAAGGGCCAGTAGCGAGCGGGTGAAGACATTGCTCTTCGCCGCGCCGCCATAGGCGAGGATCGCCTCTCTCGCGCGCGCCATATGCGGCGCGTTAATGTCGTCGCCGATCATCTTGAGCGCGAAATAGGCTTTGACGCTGGCGCTGATGTTGAAGGCGCCGTCCTGAAACAGCGGCCAGCCGCCATGCGCGCCCTGCGTGCGGCGCAGATAAACGGC
>CAZCJY010000245.1:0-4017 GCA_964498975.1 uncultured Methylocystis sp. | reverse complement strand
GACGCGCGCGGCGTCGACAAGTTCAGGCGATAAAAGGAGCGGAGCGGACATGTGTCTGGGGCGGCCGATCTGTTGGGAAGCGCGGCACAGTAGGGAGCGCGGCAAAGGGCGTCAACGCCGGAGCGGGCGCGCCCCCGCAAGTAATCGGGCGAAGGGTCTTCTCGTCTTTCGAGACAGCATGCCTCGTCAGGATGAGGAAACCTCGCCGCTGTTGCTTCCGGCCAATAGACAAAGGCGGACGGCGCGTTAAGCTCGCATGGCGCAGACGCTTCGATTCACGATCGGACTGTGCGCAAAGCCGAGCGCAACCATGTCCGAAAGCGAGTCGATCGGTTCGTCATCGTCGGAAGGACGCCGCCGCGCCCGTCGCTTTGCGGCGGCGCTAGCGGCTTGCGGCCTTCTCGCCGCGACGGCCGCAACGGCTGCGGCCGAGGACGCTCTCGAGTCTCTTGCCAAGCAGAATTCTCTGACCGACACGCCGGATGGGCCGAAAGAGCAGCTCCGCCGCTATGGCATCGGCGTCGACGTCTGGGTCACGCAATTTTATCAGGGAATCCCCGCCGGGGCGCTCGACCGGACCGCCCGCTATGGCGGCAAGATGGACGCCTTTCTGCGCGTCGACGCGGAAAAGCTCGGCCTTTGGCGGGGCCTCAAATTCAATGTCCAGTATGAGCATTACTTCGGCCGGAACCTGAACAGGCAGGACCTCGCGCTCGTGCCGGTCAATGCGGCGATAGCCTTCATCGAGCGCGACGGCTATCATTCGGCGCTGTCGCTCAGCGTCACCCAGGAGCTTGGCGAGCATCTGTCGGTGACGGCCGGCAAATTCAACATGATGACGCTCGCCTCGCAGACGCCGCTCATCGGCGGCGGCGGCATCGACACTTTCATGAACCGGGCCTTCGCGCTTCCCTCGACCGGCATTGGCGTCAGTTCGCCCGAAAGCGTCGCCGACCGGCTGATTGTCGCGCCGCCCTATCTGCTCGGCGCGGTCGTCGCGCTCAAGACGGAATATGTCGACCTCAAGCTGATGGTCGCCGATCCGCGCAATGCGCAGCAGCCCCGCGTGATCGAGCGTCCCTTCGAGCGCGGCGTCGGCGCCGGCATCATGGCGACGATACTCACGGAGATCGCCGGACTGCGCGGCTTTCATACGTTTCGCGTCGCCTATAGCAATGCACGCGGCTTCGATCTCGACGATATTGGCGAGGTGCGGCCGCAAATCGCGCGCCTGCTGGGAATCACGAAAAAAGGCTTCCGCTTCGCCTCCTACGCCATCCAGCAGAATTTCATGCAGAGCGAGGAGCATCCCGAAATCGGCTGGGGCCTCTTTACGCTGGCGACGCTCTCGGACGGCAATCCGAATCCGGTGAAGTGGAGCGTGCTCGTTGGACTTGCCGGCAATAATCTGATGCGGGGCAGAGAGCTGGACCGATGGGGCGTCGGCTTTTTCCACTATGGGCTGACCGAGCCTTTGCTCGAAGGGTTGGCCATGCGACGCATCTACAGGCGCAGCGAAGGCGGGGTCGAGGCCTTCTATAATTTCGCGGTCACGCGGTGGCTGCGCCTTTCGGGAGATTTGCAGATCGTCGATCCGTGGAATCCCCTAAGGCCGCGTGCGACCTATTTGGGGCTGCGCCTCCAGACGAAGTTTTGAAGGCCCGCGCAAACAAAAAGGCGAAGATGTCCGTTTCCGAACAATCCTCGCCTCAAGGCCAGCCCTTTTGGCCTTAATCCGGGTGCGCTTCTCTAGGCGTCAATTCGCGCAGGAGACGCTACGCATGTAACGGACACGACCCCGCTCATCAGCTTTCGGCGTTATGACGAGCGTGCAGTCTTCATCCTCCGCGCCATAGGCGCGCCCCACACGGATCGCCGGTCCGCGCGCAAGCGGACGCATGCCGTCGTCGTTCAGGCTCACTGCGGCTTGGACAGCAGAAGCGACGGATTGGCTCTTCAGACCCGAAGGCGCCGATGGCGCGGCCGCGACAGCAGCGACCACGCAGGTGGCGACGGTGAATCCGAGGATAATCCGCGACGTGCGGCTTGCGAAAGGGCTTTCGCGCGTAACGGCCATGACAGGGCTCCCACAGGGTCAAACGGGAATTTTGCCCTAGATCGCTACTCGAACGATGCGAACCCGGACGCTTCCTCTTGTTGGCGGGACAACGCGCTGCTCCGCTAATGGTTCCCCTTTTGCAGAAAAATTTCGGTTTTCGCCTTAAAAGCGCCTTATCGCTCAAGAGCAGCATCGTTTGAAATGGAAGCGCGCCGCGTTTTCATTTCAAACGTGAATCCTGCTCTATTCCTTTAAATTAGAGCGAGATTCACGTTCTTGATGGAAGCGCGCGGCGTTTCCATCAAGAACGATCTCGCTCTAGACGGGCGATCAGACTCGACGTGTCCCAGCGCCGCCCGCCCATTTTTTCGACCTCGGCGTAAAACTGGTCGACGAGGGCCGCCACCGGCAGGCGCGCGCCGTTGCGCCGCGCTTCAGCGAGACAGATTGCGAGGTCCTTGCGCATCCACTCCACGGCGAAGCCGAAGTCGAATTCGCCTGCGAGCATCGTTGTCGTGCGGTTATCCATTTGCCAGGACTGCGCCGCGCCGTTCTTGAGCAGGTCGATCGCGGCCTCGGCGTCGAGGCCGGCGGCCTTGGCGAAATGCAGGGCTTCGGAAAGGCTCTGGACCAGCCCGGCGATGGCGATCTGATTGACCATCTTGGTCAGTTGCCCCGCGCCCGGCGGCCCCATGAGCCGGCAGGCGCGCGCGTAAGCGGCGATGACGGGCTCCGCCTTGGCGAAGACGTCGGGCTCGCCCCCGCACATCACGGTCAGCGCGCCATTTTCGGCGCCCGCCTGGCCGCCAGAGATCGGCGCGTCGATAAAGCCGAGGCCGCCTCCGGCGGCGGCGCGGTGGAGCTCCCGCGCGACCTGCGCCGAGGCGGTGGTGTGGTCGATAAAAATCGCGCCGGGCTTCATGCCGGCGAGCGCGCCGTCGTCCCCGAGCGTCACGGCGCGTAGATCGTCGTCATTGCCCACGCAGGAGAAGACGAAATCGGCGCCCATCGTGGCGGCGCGGGGCGTCGGCGCCCATTGGGCGCCATACTGCGCCGCGAAATCCTCGGCCTTGGCGGGGGTGCGATTATAGACCGTCACGCGATGGCCGCGCCGCGCGAGATGCCCGGCCATGGGACGGCCCATGACGCCAAGGCCGAGAAAGGCGACGGGTTCGGATTGCTTCATCGATGTCGTCAAAAAAGGCGCCCCTGATCACTTTCGGGAGGCGGAAGGGGTAGGTTGTTCAACGAAATAACTGCTATTCCGTCGCGCTTCGAAATTCTCACAATGTCGGCATCATCCGAATAAATGCGCTCTGCGCCTTCAACCTTTGCAATCGCTACGATCTGCCTGTCAAACTTCAGCTTTGCCCAACTGTTCTCACCCTCCTTTTTATTTCCCGTGTTAATCGCTTCTCGATGCGCTGCGGCGGCTTCAACAGCGGCCCGCTCGCCGAAAGGAACGATTTTGAAGCGCGACGACTTGTTGATGATGTCGAGATATTGAGGAGCAGCGTCGCCAGCGCCAATGAGCACTTCGCTCAGTGCTGGAGTGGGAACGATTATTTTGGCCTTTTCCTTTTCAAGGGATTTGAACAGCCATTCAAGCCGAGCATCACAATCACCAAGGCCCTTCACCTTTGGGTCCAATAATGGAACGAGGAAAGAGGCATCAAACACGACCAGCATTTAGTGCTGGTCTCCTTTGTCGCGACGCAAGCTCAATATGTCGGAAATTGCGTCCGCGCTTTCGCCCCACCTGCTTCCTTCCACGGCGCGCAACTTCCCGACAACATCCATGAGCGGACTATCGTCCAGCACCTCGAACTCTTGAATGTGAAAATCCACGAGACGCCAACTGCCATCTTCTTCGCGCACCCACCTCCCATCTCCGTAAACGCGGACGGGTTCGGCTCTATAATGCGCTGCGAGACGCTTCGAGAGTTCCAAGCTTGTTT
>CAZCJY010000244.1:0-4035 GCA_964498975.1 uncultured Methylocystis sp. | reverse complement strand
GTCGGGAGAAGCCGCGCCGCGCCACGTCGCTTGAGGGATTGGGGCAACCGGGGCGCGCATGTTTCGTAAAATTCTGATCGCCAATCGCGGCGAAATCGCTTGCCGCATCATCAAGACCGCGAAGCGCATGGGGCTCGCCACCGTCGCCGTCTATTCGGACGCCGACGCCGATGCGCTGCATGTCGAAATGGCGGATGAGGCGATCCATCTCGGCCCGCCGCCCGCCGCCCAGTCCTATCTGTTGATCGACAAGATCATCGCGGCCTGTAAGGAGACCGGCGCGGAGGCCGTGCATCCGGGTTATGGCTTTCTTTCCGAGCGCGCCGCCTTCGCCAAGGCGCTGGCCGACGCCAACATCGTCTTTATCGGCCCCAATCCCCGCGCCATCGAGGCGATGGGCGACAAGATCGAGTCGAAGAAATTCGCCTCGGCCGCCAAGGTCAGCGTCGTGCCGGGCTATCTCGGCGTCATCGAGAACGCCGAAGAAGCGGTCAAGATCGCAAGGGATATCGGCTATCCGGTGATGCTGAAGGCCTCCGCCGGCGGCGGCGGCAAGGGCATGCGCGTCGCTTTCACCGACGCCGAAGTCATGGAAGGCTTTTTGCGCGCGCGTTCGGAGGCGGCGGCGTCCTTCGGCGACGATCGCGTCTTCGTCGAGAAGTTCATCGTCAATCCGCGCCACATCGAAATTCAGGTGCTCGGCGACAAGCACGGCAATGTCATTCACTTGAACGAGCGCGAATGCTCCATTCAGCGTCGCAATCAGAAGGTGATCGAAGAGGCGCCTTCGCCCTTGCTTGACGAGAAGACGCGCCGCGAGATGGGCGCGCAGGCCGTCGCGCTCGCCAAGGCCGTGGACTATGATTCCGCCGGCACGGTGGAATTCGTCGCCGGACAGGACAAGAGCTTCTACTTCCTTGAGATGAACACGCGGCTGCAGGTCGAGCACCCGGTGACGGAGCTGATCACCGGCATTGATCTCGTCGAGCAGATGATCCGCGTCGCCGCGGGGGAGCCGCTGCAGCTGAAGCAGGAAGGCGTCAAGATCAATGGCTGGGCGGTGGAGAGCCGCATCTACGCCGAAGACCCGACGCGCAACTTCCTGCCCTCGATCGGGCGTCTCGTCAGATATCGGCCGCCGGATGAAAAGCGCGAAGGCGGCATGAGCGTGCGCAACGACACCGGCGTCACCGAAGGGCGTGAAATCTCCATCCATTACGATCCGATGATCGCGAAGCTCGTGACGCATGCGCCCGACCGCCTGCGCGCGATCGTCGCCCAGGCCGATGCGCTCGATCGTTTCGTCATCGACGGCATCCGCCACAATATTCCATTCCTGTCGTCGCTGATGCAAAGCCCGCGCTGGCGTACAGGCAATCTTTCGACGGGCTTCATCGCCGAAGAATATCCGGAAGGATTTTCATCGCCCGAACCGACAGGCGACGTGGCGCATACGCTCGCCGCGATCGCGACGCTGATGGACCATATCGGCAATGAGCGCAAACGTCAGATCAGCGGCCAGTTGCGCGGCGGCCGTCCGGTCGAATTCGAGCGGGAGCGCGTTTGCATGCTGGGCGATCAGCGATTCGACGTCACGCTCGATACGCAGGGCGAGTCGCTGATCGTGCGTTTCATGGAAGGCGACCAGCGCGCGCATCGCGTTTCTACGCACTGGCGTCCGGGTGAACTTGTCCTGGAGGGCGACGTCGACGGCCGCGCCGTCTATGTGCAGGCGCGGCCAATCCTCAATGGCTATGAGCTGTCGCATCAGGGCGTCAGCGTCGCCGCGCGCGTCTATACCCAACGCGAAGCCGAGCTTGTCGCCTATATGCCCAAGAAAAAGGACGCCGGCGCCGCCAAGCATCTGCTTTGCCCGATGCCGGGCCTCGTCAAGACCATCGACGTTGTGGAAGGCCAGGAGGTCAAGGCCGGCGAGGCGCTGTGCATGGTCGAGGCGATGAAGATGGAGAACGTCCTGCGCGCCGAGCGCGACGTGACCGTGAAGAAAATCCTCGCCAAGCCCGGCGACAGTCTCGCGGTTGACGCCGTGATCATGGAGTTTGCGTAAGCCGCGCGGCGAACTTTTGAAGCTTATAGATTCAAGAACAGGCTCACCGACAATATGTGATTCATCCGCTGATCGAATTTCTGCTCCCGCCGCGACACAACGCGCGAGAGGATGAGCTGGTTCATATAGCCGATCTCGACGCGCGCCTTTTCGCTGAATGTGTAGCCGAGGCCGGCGAAGGCGCGATTTTGATCGAAGCCGAAGCGCGCCGAGGGCGTCGTCGAATTCAGCCGGATGAAGACTTCGTCCCAGAGGACGAGGCTCAGCGGCGAGCCTTCCGTAAGCGGATGAGAAAAGCGCACGAATTCGCGCAGTCGCCATTCGACCGGGGTCACATTTTGAATGAATCGCTGCTCCAGGCGCGTGCGGCTCGTCAGATCGCCGAAAAGCGCTTTGTCCGTCATCAAGACCTGTTGCCAGATGCGATTCTCATGCTGCGTCTTGGCGCCTTCCGGGAAGGTGGCGACATGCGCATAGCCGAGCCAGACACTGATGCGGTCGGAGAGCGCGTAGCCAATGCCCCCGCGTCCCAGCGCCTGATCGGCCGTTCTGGCGTCGTCGCGAAAGCGTCCTTGGCTTTCAAGCCAGGCCCGCCATTTCTCAAGGCTCGGGTCGATCGACCCGAGCTTGGCGATGGTGGTGACGTTTTCCCAGATGCGGAAATCCTCGTCAGCCGCGCGGGCTGGCGCGCCTATTGCGCAAAACGCAACCATAGACGCGCTGGCGGCGGTGAGGCATTGCGTTGATACGCCTCTCGTCACGAGCGGGTCTCCGATTTGCCACGGGACGCCTCATATCGCGTCAGCGGAATATTCGCGATTTCCTTGCGCCTAGTCAAAGACCAACAAACAGATATCTGCGCCGCACTGGGCGGCCAAGCGATTATTCCGCGCTCATGCGCGTGACATGGCCCATCTTTCGGCCGGCGCGCGTCTCTTTCTTGCCGTAGAGATGGAGGCAGGCGCCGTCCTCGCGCGCAAGCTCCGGCCAGGCGTCCACATCGTCGCCGATAAGATTGCGCATGACGACGCGGCCGTGTCGGCGCGTGGAGCCGAGCGGCCAGCCGGCCACCGCGCGCATATGCTGTTCGAATTGCGAGGTGATCGCCCCATCCAGCGTCCAATGCCCGGAGTTGTGCACGCGCGGCGCGATTTCGTTGACGACGAGAGTCTCGCGCTCGCCCGCCCCGACGACGAACATTTCGACCGCGATCACGCCGACATAATCGGCCGCCGCGGCGATGCGTCCGGCGATGTCGATCGCGTTCGCCGCGGTTTCGTGGGCGATCTCCGCGGGCGCCAGGGTCGTCGCCAGAATGTGATGTTCATGGAGATTTTCGCACACGTCATAGGCGCGAAATTCGCCGTCCAGGCCGCGCGCCGCGACGACCGACACTTCTTTCTCGAAGGGCACGACGCTTTCCAGTATGCAGGGCGCGCCGCCAAGCGTGCGAAAAGCGACCGCGAGATCGCCGCCGTCGCGCAATTGCGTCTGGCCTTTGCCGTCATAGCCGAGGCGCCGCGTTTTCAGAATCGAATTGCGGCCGAGTCGCGCCACGGCGCGCGCGAGCGCGCCGGCGTCTTGGACATCGGCGAAATCGGCGGTGGCGATTTTGAGGCTTCGCACGAATTGCTTTTCGACGAGCCGGTCCTGCGTCAGCGCCAGCGCCTTCGGATTGGGCCGCACCGGCCGATGCGCCTCCAGCACCTGCGCCGTGCGCGCCGGCACGTTCTCGAATTCGTAAGTGACGATATCGACGGCGTCTGCGAAGGCGGCGAGCGCCGCTTCGTCATGGAAATCGGCCTGCGTGCGCGCCGCGCTGACATCGAAAGCCGGATCGTCGGCGACAGGCGAGAAGACATGCGATTTGAGGCCGAGCCGCGCGCCCGCCATCGCCAACATGCGCGCAAGCTGCCCGCCGCCGAGAATGCCGATCGTCGCGCCCGGCGCGACGATCGGCATTCTCG
>CAZCJY010000243.1:0-4053 GCA_964498975.1 uncultured Methylocystis sp. | reverse complement strand
CGACAATGACGCCACGCAGATTTCGCTCGCCGACGCGCGCAAGCGCAATCCGGCGGCGCAGTCGGGCGACTGGATTTCCGAAACCTTGCCGCCCTTCGACTTCGGCCGCATCGCAGCGCAGTCGGCGAAGCAAATCATCGTGCAGAAAGTGCGCGAGGCCGAACGCGACCGCCAATATGAAGAATACAAGGATCGCATCGGCGAGATCGTCAACGGCGTCGTCAAACGCGTCGAATATGGCAATGTCATCATCGATCTTGGCCGCGGCGAGGGCGTCATCCGCCGCGATGAAATGATCCCGCGCGAAATGTTCCGCCCGGGCGACCGCGCCCGCGCTTACGTCTATGACGTGCGGCGCGAACAGCGCGGTCCGCAGATTTTCCTCTCCCGCACGCATCCGCAATTTATGGCGAAGCTCTTCAAGCAGGAAGTGCCCGAAATCTACGACGGCGTGATCGAGGTGAAGTCGGTGGCGCGCGACCCCGGTTCGCGCGCGAAGATCGCCGTGGTCTCGCGCGATTCCTCGATCGATCCCGTCGGTGCCTGTGTCGGCATGCGCGGCTCGCGCGTGCAGGCCGTCGTCGGCGAATTGCAGGGCGAGCGCATCGACATCATTCCCTGGTCGGCGGACGCCGCGACTTTCATCGTCAACGCTCTGCAGCCGGCGGAAGTCGTCAAGGTCGTGCTCGATGAGGACAGCTCGCGTATCGAAGTGGTCGTGCCCGACGACCAGCTCTCCTTGGCGATCGGCCGGCGCGGCCAGAATGTTCGGCTCGCCTCGCAACTCACCGGCTGGGACATCGACATTCTGACCGAGGCGGAAGAATCCGAGCGCCGTCAGAGAGAATTCGTCGAGCGCACCAAAGTGTTCATGGGCGCCATCGACGTCGATGAGGTGGTCGGGCGCCTGCTCGCTTCGGAAGGCTTCCGCTCGGTTGAGGAGCTCGCTTACGTCGATCTTCCTGAACTCGCGTCGATCGAGGGCTTCGACGAGGAAACGGCGGCGGAAATTCAGAACCGCGCGCGCAATTATCTCGAGCGCGTCGAAGCCGAGAATGAGGCGCGCCGAATCGAACTCGGCGTCTCCGACGAATTGCGCGAGGTCGAGGGACTCACCACGGCGATGATGGTCAAGCTCGGCGAGAACGACGTGAAGTCCATGGAGGATTTCGCCGGCTGCATTCCCGACGACCTCGTCGGCTGGAGCGAGAAGAAGGACGGCGAGACGACGAAGCATGAGGGCTTCTTCGAGGGCATCGACCTTTCACGCGAAGAGGCGGAAGCGATGATCATGGCTGCGCGCGTGCGCGTCGGCTGGATCGAGGCGGCGGCGCTGGAGCCGGAAGTCCAAGCGGAAGGCGAAGAGCAGGTTTGATCGAAGCGATGACGCGCGACCCGCATATGTCGGAGAGGACCTGCATCGTCACGCGGCGGCCCCAGCCGCCCGAGGCGATGATCCGCTTCGTGCGCGGCCCGGACGGCGCTCTCGCGCCGGACATCAGGGCGCGTTTGCCGGGGCGTGGCGTATGGGTGACGGCGCGCGCCGATCTCGTCGCGCAGGCGGCGCAAAAGCGCATGTTCCAGCGCTCGCTGAAAACGCAGGTCGAGGCCGCGCCGCAGCTCGCCGAAGACGTCGACAAATTGCTAGAAGCCGATTGCCTGCAGATGCTGGCGCTCGCCAATAAGGCCGGCGCCGTCGTCGCCGGTTTCGGCAAGGTCGCCGACGCGCTCTCTCGCGCCAGCGCCGCCGCGCTCATCGAGGCCCACGACGGCGGCGAGGATGGCAAGCGCAAGCTTGCTCAAGCGGCCCGGCGCGCCGCCTCGGCGCCGCCCATCGTCGGGCTGTTTACGTCGCTGCAATTGGATTTGGCATTGGGCCGCACAAATGTGATACATGCTGCCCTCGCGGAGAGCGGGCCGACGACGGCTTTTTTGGCGCGATGCCGTCGACTCGCGACCTATCGAGGCGTGGGCCTCGACGGTTCGGCGGCGATCGGCTGCGGAACGCAAGCGGAGCCAACCGGCGCCGCGCATGATGATTAACGGGTCGTGGGGACCCAGGATCGGGAATTGGATGAGCGAAGGCGAAAACAGCGGCGACAAAACTCTGACCGTCGCTCCGTCGAAGACGTTGCACTTAAAGCAGCGGCCGACCGAGCACGGCATGGTCCGCCAAAGCTTCTCTCATGGCCGCTCGAAAGTGGTCGTGGTCGAGAAGGTGAAGCGGCGCGCGCCGGGACACGCCGAACCCGCCAAACCGGCGGCGCCGGCGGCCGCCGCGCCCGCTCCGGCGCCCGTCGCGCCTCCGCCTGCGCCTAAGGAAGCCGCGCGGCCGGCGCCGGCCGCGCCGCGCTCCGGCTCCGGCGTCGTGCTGCGCGCGCTGACCGAGGAGGAGCGCGAGGCGCGCGCCCGCGCGCTCGTCGACGCGCGATCGCGCGAGGACGAGGACCGTCGCCGCGCCGAAATAGAGGCGAAGGCCCGCACCGAACGCGAGGATCGAGAACGCATCGAGCGCGCGGCCGCCGACGCCCGCAAGCGCGAGGAAGAGGAGCGCCTCGCGCGCGAGGCCGAATCAAAGCGCAGATCCGAGGAAGAGGCGCGCCGTCGTCTGCCGGGGGAAGCCGCCGGCGTCGCAGCGCCGCGCAGTCCCGCCGGAGCCGCCGCGCCGCGTCCGGCGGGCGCGCTCCAGGGCGAAACCGCGGTGAGGCGTCCGCCCGTCCGCCAGATCGGCGGCTTCGCTCCGCCGACGCCGCCGCGGCCGACGCCCTCGCGCGGCGGCGAAATGAAAAACCGCGGCCGCCTGACGGTCTCCACCGCGACCTCCGGCGAAGAGGAGCGCACGCGCTCCGTCGCCTCCTTTAAGCGCCGGCAGCAGCGCCTGTTCCGTGGTCAGGTGGAGCAGAAGGAAAAGATCTCGCGCGAAGTCGTTCTGCCTGAGACGATCACCATTCAGGAGCTCGCCAACCGCATGTCGGAGCGCGCCGTGGACGTGATCCGCCTGCTGATGAAGCAGGGCGAGATGCACCAAATCAACGACGTGATCGACGCCGACACGGCCCAGATCGTCGCCGAGGAAATGGGCCACACCGTCAAGCGCGTCGCCGAATCCGATGTCGAGGAAGGCCTGTTTGACGCGCCGGACGCGAGCGGCGACATGGAGCCGCGGCCGCCCGTGGTCACCATCATGGGCCATGTCGATCATGGCAAGACCTCGCTGCTCGACGCGATCCGCCACGCCAATGTCGTCTCGGGCGAGGCCGGCGGCATCACCCAGCATATCGGCGCCTATCAGGTGACTGCGCCAAACGGGCAGGCGATCACTTTCATCGACACGCCCGGCCACGCCGCCTTCACGGCGATGCGCGCGCGCGGCGCCAAGGTGACGGACATTGTCGTGCTCGTGGTCGCCGCCGACGATGGCGTCATGCCGCAGACGATCGAGGCCATCAATCATGCGCGCGCGGCGGAAGTCCCGCTGATCGTCGCCATCAACAAGATCGACAAGCCGGACGCCAGACCAGAGCGCGTGCGCACCGAGCTGCTGCAACATGAGGTGCAGGTCGAAAGCATGGGCGGCGAGACGCTCGAAGTCGAAGTCTCCGCCAAACAGCAGACCAATCTCGATAAGCTGCTCGAGCTGATCGCGCTGCAGGCCGAAGTGCTCGATCTCAAGGCCAACGCCACCCGCGCCGCCGAGGGCACGGTCATCGAAGCGCGACTCGACAAGGGCCGCGGTCCGGTCGCCTCCATGCTTGTTCAGCGCGGCACGCTGCGCATCGGCGACATTGTCGTCGCGGGCACGCAATGGGGCCGCGTGCGCGCGCTGCTCGACGACAAGGGCGCGACGCGCAGCGAGGCGGGACCAAGCTTTCCCGTGGAGATTTTGGGCTTCAACGGCACGCCGGAGGCGGGCGACCGCGTCGCGGTCGTCGAGTCGGAAGCCCGCGCGCGCGAAATCACCGAATATCGCGAGCGCATGAAGCGCGACAAGCTCGCGGCGCGCGGCGGCTCGGCGCGCGGCTCGCTCAGCGACATGATGACTCAGCTTAAGAC
>CAZCJY010000242.1:779-4102 GCA_964498975.1 uncultured Methylocystis sp. | reverse complement strand
AAGGCGGCAAGCGCACCGACGCCGTCGCGCTCGCCTGCACGCATTACCCGCTGCTCGTCGGCGAATTTCGCCGTCTTTCGCCATGGCCGGTCGAATGGATCGATCCTGCGCCAGCAATTGCGCGGCGCGCCGATCAGCTGCTGGCGGAGCGCTTCGGCGCCCACGCGCCGGCGCCGGCGTCTCGTCGCATCATATTTACAAGCGGCGCCCAGCCTCGGCCGCCTCTCGACGCCACACTTGCCCGTTACGGCCTCGTCTGGGATTAGGACGAGCGCCGCCCTTGTCGGCGCTCGCTGATTAAGGGTTCAGTGCGGCGCGTGGTCGAGTTTCGCCAAAGCCTCCTTGGCGTGTTTCGTCCCGGCCTTGGCGCTTCCCTTTTCGCCCTGCTTGATCGCCTGCTTCAGATGAACGATGCCGGCGCGCACAAAGCGGTTCGACTTTTCCTTTTGGGCAGCGTTGGCGTGCTGCAAAGCTTCTTTGGCGTGCTCGACGAGACCGTCGGCCTTCCCCTCAAGCCCGGCGTCGACCGCCTGACGGGTATGCGTGATCGCCTCGGCGACATGATTTTCTTGCGCGAGCGTAGCGCCGGGCGACAGGAAGAACGCGAGGGATAGGGCGGCAAGGGCGACGAGCGTTCTGCGTATCATGTTTCTCTCCCAATGCTTTTTAGCGGAGGCAGGCCAAAGCCCGGCCCCGCGCGTCAGCTCCGCCTATTTCAAGATTGGTCCAGCCGCCGTTAAGGACAAGAGCGTCCCGATGAATGAGCGCGGGCCCCATCGTCGGCCCTATGGCTTTTGCCGATCCGTCAGCGTCTCGAGAAAAGCCGTGATCGCGTCTATCTCCTTCTCCGACAGGCGCGGCTTTTGCCCCGGCTTGCGGTCGTAGGGAACTTCCTTGACGTTGACGTTTTCATGCGCGGACGCGGGAAGGTCGTCGAATTTCCTTGGCCTTCCCTTCTCGTCCTTTGGGTACCAGCGGCCAGGGTCCGTGTCGCGCGTCGCGTAAAAGGCGACGACGTCGCGCAGCTTGGCGAAGACGCCATTATGCAGATAGGGCGCGGTGACGGCGACATTGCGCAGCGTGGGCACTTTGAAGGCGCCGCAGACGCTGTCGACGTCGAAGCCGGCCGGCGCGACCTGCGCGAGGCCGGGACGTTTGCACAGGCCAAGATCGGGCGCGGCGTCCGGCTTGTCGGCGCCGGGGATCGCCCGGTTCCTGGGCGGGCCGAGCGAATCATAAGTGAAATCGGTGAAGAGCCAATCCTGCGGATCGCGCGAATCCTCCTTGCCGGCATGGCAGGCGAGGCAATTGCCTTTCTTAGGATCCTTGAAAAGCTCGAAGCCCTTCTTCTCGAGCGTCGTCAATTGCGCGTCGCCACGCAGAAAATTGTCGAATTTCGACGCGAAGGGGTGAAAGCGCGCGGTCGCCTCGAAAGCGACGACGGCCTGAGCGAGCTTCTGAAAGGCGTCGTCGGGATGGGCGAAAATCTTCTCGCCAAAAACATTGCGCGCGAGATCGGCATAGGCACCGTCGCGGATAGCCTCGACGACGAAGCGCTTCGAGGGCGCGTTCATTTCGAGCGGGTCGAGCATCGGCCCCTCGACCTGGGCGAGCAGGTCGGTTGCGCGGCCGTCGAGGAACTGGCCGCCGGCCGGGATTTTCTCGACCTTCCCTGTCTCTTCGTCCTTATCGTCGATGAAGGCGAAGGGCGGTGCGAAAGAGGCGTACATGATCGTCGGCGTATTTCGCCTGCCGAAGGACGTCGGCAGCGAGCCGCGCGCCACCGCCGGGAAGGGGGAGCCATTGTCGCCCTGAAAAGCCTTGGCTGAGTCGTGGCAGGATGAACAAGAGACGCCCGCCGGACGAGAGAGATTCTTGTCCTCGAAAATGCGCTTGCCGAGGAGTTCGAGCGGCATCAGCGCGCGCTCGTCCGCGGCGAGCGCGGGAGCGGACGCTGGCTCGGCCAAACTTCTGGACGCGAGCAATGCGACAAAGGCGCAAAGCGCCATGCGACGCGCGTTGAGAAAGCGAGGAGAGGTCACTGACGCCGCCGTTTCGAGCGTTGAGCGCGTCCTTGCCGCGCTGCGGCGATTCTAGAAATCGCAAGGCGCTGACGTCAATTTGGATAGCTTACATTCCTTCCAGCAAAGCATGTGGGCTAACGCCGCAGGGTGCGTAAGCGCGCGCTTTGGGCGGATACTTCGGTAAAAGGCGCTGGTAATAGCCTGTTTTGATGAATTGTTAAGCTGTGCGGCGCGTTTGGGCGCAGAACCGCCACATTTTTCGGCTCTCTTGCGGAAAGCAATTATGTCCACCGCGCGCGTATCGCAATTGTCGATTGCGCGGCAAGGAAAGGTGTTTGGCATGACGGATATCGGCGACGATAGGGAGCTGATGGCTGAATTTGCCGAGTTCAAGGAGCTGCTGCGCCGCGATCTCGGTCCTACGGCCCCGCCGCCGGCGGCGCCCAGCCAACCCGCGTTTGAACCGGCGCATGTCGCGTTTGAACCCGCGCAACCTCCGTTTGAACCCGCATTGCGCGACGGACCGCCTTCGCCTCAGCCGCCCCGCGCGGAAGAGGCCTGGCGCGCCGCTCATACGCCGGACGGCGAATATTTCAACGCGCCCGACGTAGAGGAGGCCGGCGGCCGCCGGCGTCTGTTCTTCGCCGCGGCGGCGATTGTCATCGCCGGCCTCGCGGCGCTTGCCTTTGCGCTGGGACCATGGCGCGGCGAGACGCCGGCCGAGGATCCCGCTTTGGCGACCGCGCCGCCGTTGATCACGCCTGACGCCGTGGAGGCGCCGGTCGACAGCGCCGCGACGCAGCCCCAGGAAACCGCGCCCGAAGCGGCGCCCGCCGTCGATGAGGCCGCCAAGGCTCCGAGCGCCGCGCCTGCTGCGCCGCCGCCTGCCGCCGCGGCGGTGGAGTCCGCGCCTGCGCCCGCCGGCCGGTCCCTGACGACGCCGCCAAGCGGCGAGACCGCCACCACCGCCGAACCGCCGGCGGCTACGACCGCGGCCGCGCCGCCTATGGCGCACGCGCCCGCCGCTCCGCCCGCAAAGGCCGTCGCGCCGCCCGCCGCGGTAAGCGAACCGCCTCAGGCCGCCGCGCCGGTCGAACCGCCGCCTCCGGCCGCGGCTGCGCCGGAGCAGCCCGCAGCGCCTGCCGCAAAGACGGCGGCGAAGCCGAAACCCGTGAAGACCGCCAAGCCGAAGAAACCGGCGAAGCCGACGGCGGCCCGCGCCAAGCCCGCCGCCGAAGCGCCCGTCGAGACGGCGGCGCCGGAGCCCGCGCCCGCGCCTCCGCCGTCGAGCGACGGGCC
>CAZCJY010000242.1:0-769 GCA_964498975.1 uncultured Methylocystis sp. | reverse complement strand
ATCCCAAGGTTTCCAGGTTCGACAAACGCCGACGCTATCCGCGTCGGCGTTTTTCTTTTTAAGAAAATGTGGCCGCCGTGGCCTTTGCCAAATGCTCCAGCCTGTCGCAGACTCGCCTTTCGCGTCGGCGAACGTCATCGCTGCACAGGGTTTAGGAGACGTAGAGGAATGGCCAAACCGACCCAAGCCGACGCAGAAGCGGCCGTGCGCGTTCTCATCGAATGGGCGGGGGACGATCCCAACCGCGAAGGGCTGATCGACACGCCGGAGCGGGTGGCGCGTTCCTATCGCGAGCTTTTCGCCGGCTATGAGGTCGATCCGCGCGACTATCTCAAGCGCACGTTCGACGAGGTCGGCGGCTATGACGAACTCGTCGTGCTCAAGGACATTCGCGTCGTCAGCTTCTGCGAGCATCATCTTTTGCCGGTCACGGGGCGCGCGCATGTCGGCTATCTGCCGAAAAACCGCGTCGTCGGCATTTCGAAACTCGCGCGCGTCGTGCATGGCTTCGCGCGCCGCCTGCAAATCCAGGAAAAGCTCACCGCCGAAATCGCCGAAGCGATCCAGGACATATTGGAGCCGGCGGGCGTCGGCGTCGTGATCGAGGCCGAGCATAGCTGCATGACGCTGCGCGGCGTCAATACGACCGGCTCGCTGCTCACGACGAGCCGGCTGCTCGGCGTCATCCGCGACGATCCGCGCACGCGCGAGGAATTCCTCGGCATGGTGCACGGGAAGTAAGCGTTGGAACGCGAGCCTTTCAGGCTCG
>CAZCJY010000241.1:0-4132 GCA_964498975.1 uncultured Methylocystis sp. | reverse complement strand
AGACAAGGGCGGCAAGACAAGGGCGGCAAGACAAGGGCGGCAAGACAAGGGCGGCGCCGCGCGACCCTTCGGCCGCGTTTGCGCTGCCCGCGGTCAAGCCCTAAAGCATCGCGGCGATGCTCACCATCAACGATCTCACTTATCGGCTCGGCGACCGCCTGCTGTTCGACCACGCCGGGGTTTTTCTCCCCTCGCGCTCGCGCGCCGGCTTCGTCGGCCGCAACGGCGCCGGCAAGACGACGCTGTTTCGGCTGATCAGCGGCGAGATCGCGCCGGAAGGCGGGACCATTTCGCTGCCAACGCGCACGCGGCTGGGGCGCGTCGAACAGGAGGCGCCGGGCGGGCCGACGGCGCTCATCGATTTCGTGCTGGCGGCCGATGTCGAGCGCGCCGAATTGCTGGCGCGCGCCGAGGCTGCGCATGACGGCCATGACATCGCCGAGATCCAGACGCGGCTCGCCGACATCGACGCCCATTCCGCGCCCGCGCGCGCCGCAGCCATTCTGCATGGCTTGGGGTTTGACGCCGTGGCGCAGCAGCGCCCGCTTTCGGAATTTTCCGGCGGCTGGCGGATGCGCGTCGCGCTCGCCGCGGTGCTGTTCTCGCAGCCTGATCTGCTGCTCTTGGACGAGCCGACGAATTATCTCGATCTCGAGGGCACGCTATGGCTCGTCGATTATCTCGCGCGCTATCCGGCAAGCGTCGTCGTCATCAGCCATGATCGCGATCTTCTAGATGCGGTCGCGACGCATATTCTCCATCTCGAACGCGGCAGGCTGACGCTCTACAAGGGCGATTATACGTCTTTCGAAAAGCAACGCCGCGAAGCGCAACTGCTCGCCGCGAAGGGCGCCAAGAAGCAGGAGGAGCAGCGCAAGCATCTGCAGGCTTTCGTTGACCGCTTCCGCGCCAAGGCCACCAAGGCGCGTCAAGCGCAGTCGCGCTTGAAGCTCCTCGCCAAAATGGAGCCGATCGCGGCGATCGTCGATGACGCCGTTCTGCCGATCCATCTGCCGTCGCCGGAAAAGTCGCTGTCGCCGCCGATCATTGCGCTTGAGAAGGCCTCCGTCGGCTATGGCGATCGCGTGGTGCTGTCGCGACTGTCGCTCAGCCTGTCGAATGACGATCGCATTGGACTGCTCGGGGCGAACGGCAATGGCAAGTCGACTTTCGCCAAGCTGCTCGGCGGACGCCTCTCGCCTTGCGCCGGCGAGGTCGTGCGCGCGCCAAAACTCGAGGCGGGCTTTTTCGCGCAGCATCAGATCGACGATCTCAACGAGCGGGATACGCCTTACGCCGTCTTCGCGCGGCTGATGCCGGAGGCGAGTGAGGCGCGCATTCGCGCCCGCGCTGCGCAGACGGGATTTTCCGGCGCGCGCGCCGATACGACGGTCGCCAAACTCTCCGGCGGCGAGAAGGCGCGGCTGCTGCTCGGCGTCGCGTCGTTCAATGCGCCGCACCTCTTGATCCTCGACGAACCGACCAACCATCTCGATATCGACAGCCGTGCCGCGCTGATCGAGGCGATCAACGATTATGAAGGCGCTGTCGTGCTGGTTTCGCACGACCGCTATCTGCTGGAAGCCTGCGCCGATCGCTTATGGCTTGTCGATGACGGCACGGTGCGCGCCTTCGACGGCGACATCGACGATTACGCGCGCCTCGTGCTCTCCAGGACGCGCGACGAGGAGCCTAAGCGCGCGCCGTCGGCGCTTGCGCAGGAAGCGCCGAAGCGTCGCGACGCGGGACAGTCGAGCCGCAAGCTGGCCGCCGCGGAGGAAAAGATCGAGAAATTCACGCAGCTTCTCGCGCGGGTCGACGAGGCGCTTGCGGCGCCCGACGCTTTTTCGCGCAATCCGCAGGAGGCCGCGCGCCTCGCCGCGCAGCGTGAGGAGCTGGCGCAGGCGCTTGCCGCCGCCGAAGAGCAGTGGCTGGAGCTGGCCGCCGAAGCGGAGGGGGCGGGGCGGTGAGGATGTCATTCCCGACGCTTCGCTTGAAGCAAAGCGATCGGGAATCCAGCGCAAGACGCGAGATCGAGGCCTCTTTCTAGATTCCCGATCAGGCCTTCGGCCTGTCGGGAATGACAGCCCGTGAGCCGTCGGGCGCTTTCCTCAAAGCGTCAAATCTTCAAATTCGGGATGGCGCCTCAAATAGTCCACGACGAATGAGCATTGCGCCTGCGCCTTCAACCCTCGCCCTCGTGCGAATTGCAGCGCGTTGCGGATGAGTTCCGACGCGACGCCCTGGCCGCGCAGCGCCGGCGGCGTCTGCGTCGAGGTGAAGACCATCACGTCATTGTCGATCCGATAATAGGCGGCCGCCGTTTCGCCGTCGACGTCGAGTTCGAAGCGGTTGAGTTCGGGGTTATCGCGAACGCTCCCCCAATGATGCTTGGCTGCGGCCTGATCCATGCTGGCCCCCAAAGTGGATGATGATCCGCAAATGGGCATGGCCCGCGAAAAGGGAAAGGGGGCGCGCGCTTGCCTTTTCGTCCGCCACGGGTTTCAACAGCGCCGCCCGCGCCGTTTTCTTTGGCGGCGGACGGGCTATGCTCGCCGCTCTTCCCGATTCGCTCGACTGGACCCGACATGCGCCTCTCCCGCTATTTTCTGCCCATTCTGCGCGAGACGCCGAAAGAGGCCGAGATCGTCTCGCACAGGCTGATGCTGCGGGCGGGCATGATCCGGCAGGAGGCGGCTGGCATTTACGCCTGGCTGCCGCTCGGGCTGCGGGTCCTGAACAGGATCAACGCCATCATCCGCGAAGAGCAGACGCGCGCCGGCGCCATCGAATGTCTGATGCCGACGATCCAGTCGGCCGATCTGTGGCGCGAATCCGGGCGCTACGACGCCTATGGGAGGGAAATGCTCCGCATTGTCGACCGCCATGAGCGCGAGATGCTGTACGGGCCCACGAATGAAGAGATGATCACGGAGATCTTTCGCGCCTATGTGCGCTCTTACAAGGATCTGCCGCTCAATCTTTTTCACATCCAGTGGAAATTCCGCGACGAGGTGCGCCCGCGCTTTGGCGTGATGCGCTCGCGCGAATTTCTGATGAAGGACGCCTATTCCTTCGATCTGACGGCGGAAGCCGGGCGCCACTCTTATAACAAGATGTTCGTCGCTTATCTGCGCACCTTCGCCCGTATGGGGCTGACCGCCATTCCGATGGCGGCGGAATCGGGGCCGATCGGCGGCAGCCTGAGCCACGAATTTATCATTCTCGCCTCGACGGGCGAGAGCGAAGTCTACTGCCACAAGGATTTCCTCTCCTTCGCGCCGCCGCCAGCCTCGATCGACTTTGACGACGCGGGCGCGCTCGAAGAGGTCGTCGCCAAATGGACGAGCCGCTATGCGGCGACAAGCGAAATGCATGACGAAGCGGCCTTCGCCGCCGTTCCGGAGGAGGCGCGCCTCGCGGCGCGGGGAATCGAGGTCGGCCATATTTTCTACTTCGGAACCAAATATTCCGAGCCGATGAAGGCCGTGGTGAACGGCCCGGACGGCAAGGAGGTCGTCGTGCAAATGGGTTCCTACGGCATCGGGCCGTCCCGTCTCGCCGCCGCCATCATCGAGGCGGGGCATGACGATAACGGCGTCATCTGGCCCGAGTCGGTCGCGCCCTTTCATGTCGGCGTCGCGGATCTGAAGGTCGGCGACGCGGCGACGGGCAAGGTCTGCGCTGATCTCGTCCAGCAATTCGAAAACGCTGGCCTCGACGCGCTGCACGACGACCGCGACGAGCGTCCCGGAGCCAAATTCGCCACGCTCGATCTTATCGGCCTGCCCTGGCAGGCGCTTGTCGGGCCGAAAGGCCTGGCCGAGGGCAGGGTGGAGGTGAAGCATCGCCGTACCGGCGAGCGCGAACTTCTCGCTCCGCAAGACGCCGTCACGCGCATCGTGGCAGCGGTGAAGCAGGCGCGCGCATGATCGGGGCGGCGGAGCCGGCGAAGGGCGCCAGCGCCTTTTCGTCCTTCGAGCGGACGGTCGCGGTGCGCTATCTACGCGCGCGCCGTTCAGACGGCTTCGTATCCGTCATCGCCGTCTTCTCTTTCCTCGGCATCATGCTCGGCGTCGCGACGCTCATCATCGTCACTTCGGTGATGAACGGCTTCCACCGCGAGCTGATG
>CAZCJY010000240.1:0-4158 GCA_964498975.1 uncultured Methylocystis sp. | reverse complement strand
GGATCACGTTCGCGGTGATCGAAGACAATTGCGTAGACGTCATGGAGACTCCAGAAGATATTATGAAGCTTCTATCGGAGGCTAAGAATGCCGACAGGGCTTAAGAGCGAGAAGCGCCCCCTGACCGGCAATGCGTGGAGCGCGGCCCATACAAAAAGTGGGAGGCAGAAATTTATTTCTGGCTCATACCGGGTGATAGGACTGCTTGCTTCGCGACAAACGGTTTGATAGGCGGTGACGGAAGCAGCTCGCTCGCGCAGAACATCTCATGGGCGTCAGTACCGTCATACCCGGCGTTCTATGCGTCGGCTCGGCATTGCCGGATCCGCCGTTCGAATTCATGGATGGCGATGAACCTCGCGGCTTCGATGTTGAACTGATGCAGGCCATCGCTGCCGAGCTTGGTCTCTCATGGCGGCTCATTCCTTATGCTGGCGCGGACTTCAATGGAATCTTCGGCGGCCTTGCGAGCGGCGAGTGGGACTGCGTTGCATCAGGTGCGACGATCACGCCCCAGCGTGTGCGGCTGGCTTCGTTCTGCTCGCCCTACATCCGCTCGGGTCAAAGTCTGGTTTGTAATATCGAGGCGACGCCGCACGTCAGGTCCATAGACGATCTGCATGGCATGATCCTTGGAGTCCAGCGCGGCAATACCTCTGAACCAGTGGCCCATCGTCTCAAGGATGAAGGTCGGATCGGCGAGGTGCGTACCTATGCCTATCACGACATCGGCGTGATGCTGGACGATTTAGCCGCTGGAAAGATCGACGGGGTAATGAAGCTCGCTCCCGTGATGCACTGGATGACCAGGAACCGCCCCCGGCTGCGTGTAGTGCAGGAAGGGATCACGGATGAGAGGCTTGGCGTCGCCGTTCGCCAGGGCAACGATGCGTTGCGTGCGGCGATAAATGACGCTCAAGCGCGATTGCAGAAAACCGGCGCGCTCTCGCAATTGGTGAAGAAATGGCTCCAGGCGTAATCCGTTGCGTCCATCTGTTCACAGGGGTTGATGGTCGCTCACACGTAGAACACATCGAGTTTCCGCTGGGAGTCCTACATCCCGTGAAGATAGCGCACTTCGAGGAGACTGCGGCTGGCTCTACGCTCGACTGGCACACCGCGCCGTGCGAGCAATTCGTCATCACGCTCTCCGGCACGCTAGAGTTCACTACGCGCGACGGTGAGAAGTTTGTATTGCGCCCAGGCGATATTCTGCTGGCGTCTGACACGACTGGAACGGGACATCGCTGGCGTCTTATAGACGATCAGCCATGGCGACGCCTTTATGTCGAGCTTGCTGCCCCATTTTCTCTCCCAGGAAGCGGCCTGGAAGCAAACATCGAGCGATAGTTAGCGGCTGCGCAGAGCGAATATGAACGTCACCAATAGGATGACGAAGATCGCTATGCTCACCCAATCAAGGCGCTCTCGCAGAGGGCGCTTGCGCCACATGGGGCCATCAGCGACGCGCTCGGCGCGCGCATTGAACGTTGCTGGTACTTCCTTGAGGGATTTCTTCCACCAGTAGGGCACAAGGCCCCAGCGCATGGGAACCAGCTCATTGCCGCCAGCCGCTGGCCGGATGACTTCAATTGGCGTCGTCGGCGCGATATTGTATCGCGGCGCAAGATTGCGCGGCTGGCCGACAAGGTCAGCGAGCCTATGAAGCTCCGCCCAACTAAGCTGCTGCGTGAAGCGGCCACACATGACGCAAGTCTGATCGATCCGGGTGAGTTGCGGACGAGTATGGCAATTGGGAACAGCCGCTGGCAAGCGCGCTCCGGTTAGCCCCTAATGTACGCATATCGCGGCAAGGGTACTAGCGGGCAGCCTGACACAACCGGCGCTTCCACTGCTCTCCGGGTTTGAGTTCTGTCTTGCGTACCCACCGGGTTTGGATGGTGCTGCGTTCCCGTGTTGAAGAAGCGCTCTGGATGTCGGGGGTTGCCGGAGGGGGTGAGGGCTCTACAGCTTTCTTCGCTGCAGTGGTCTTGTTCGGCGGAGCACTGGTTTTACCAGTTTTCGGTGCAAGAAGCTTTGGCGCTCTGGGTGTGCGAGAAGTCTTCTTGAGTGTCTCTCCCTTGGCAGCGGATTGCTCGTTATATTGAAGTAGGCATGGGAGGATGCGGCCGCTGGGTGATGGCGGACCTGCAATAGGCTCCAGGGCGTTGCCGCCGAACACCGCATCAGCGGCTGCCAGCGCATCCGCATAGCTCATATCTTGCTCTAAAACGGGTGGCGTATCTGCGGCCGGCGCGATAAGCGATCGCTCTGGACTGTTCGCATCAGGTTGACCGGCATACCATTGGGATGCGCGAGATTTAGATGAGCGGTTCTTGTACGCTGTTACGAATGGACGGATAGGCTGGCGCATTGGTTTCGAGGTCTTTCTATCCTAGCAGCGACGTTCCAGCCGCCCACTCGGGGTGGGGGCAGCTCTCAACGAGAGCTTTGCGCGCACCTAAAATTTAGGAATCGGGTGAAAAGCTTCGCTTTGGCGGCGCATCTATCTAGTGAGTTCGCGGTGCAAAAGCAATGGAGCATGGGCGATCGAGTCGCGCAGCAAATCCTTCAGCTAGTGACACGCTCGCACAGAGAGCTCATCACTTGTAGTAGCCGACGCCACATATCTGGTCACCGGCTTTTGTGTAGAATGAGGTCTTCTCCAGTGGCGTGTCTGTGCCAGGGCGTGGCCACCAATAGGTCACTTCTTTTGTCGCTCCTTCGGTCGCCTTCTGCATCATCTCCTGGCCAAGAGGGAAGCCTTTCTTGCCCTTAATGTCCTGCAGGTGCTCGCCCTTCATTGTCGGATGCGCGGTCAAAGCGCCATCCGAAGCATTGGCGCAAAACACATATAGATCGCGATCCCTAAAGCCGCCCTCGCCTTTGTTGAACATCTCGAGTGCTTTTGCCTTGTCCTTTTTCACCGCGACGACTGCTTCCTTCAGCATGGACTTCGCTTCCTCTGCCGTGCCGTATTGAGCCGCCAGGCCAGAGGCGGTGAGAAGCATCACACCTGCAACAGAAGCTATGATGGAGCCGAGAGGGCGTGACATGATGTTGTCTCCTCGATGCGTTCACTAGGCAATTAACGAGCGAGCAATATCTTTCAAGGCCCGCGTCGGAACGCCACCCGTTCTTTTGTCCCGCACAAGTCTCCTGAGACTACGAGTGGTCATGGGCTTGATAAGCTTGCTGCGTGATTATCTACCTAATTCGTTCCAACTCTGCTCTTGGGAGGAACTCATGCCGGAAACTAAACGGGCGCGGGCGGTGGGCTTCAATCATGTCGCGCTGGAAGTCGGTGATATCGATGAAGCGCTGGCATTCTATGGTCGAATCCTCGATTTTGAGCTTCGCGGCAAAAGCGACGACATGGCGTTTATTGACCTCGGAGACCAGTTTCTGGCTTTACAAAAAGGTCGCCGCCAACCTCCTGACGACGGCCGTCACGTCGGACTAGTGGTCGATGACAAGGACGCAATGCGCAACGCGCTCGTCAATTCGGGCATCGAGGTGCTACCTGGACCATTTCTCGATTTTCTGGACCCTTGGGGCAACCGCATTGAAATTGTCAGCTATGAAAACGTTCAGTTCTCCAAGGCGCCGAATGTACTACGAGGCATGGGTCTGACCCACCTTTCCAAGAATGCACAAGCTCTTAAAGAACTTGCCGAAAAAGGAATGTCCGAAGCCTAGACCTGTACATCGAGGTGGCTTGACGCAGGGGGTTTCGCCGGCCCTTTGCGTGGCTGCCCAAGACTCGAGGGTGCGGCGCTGTAAGGAGCGTTCCCATGGAAATTGAAGGAAAGACTGTTCTGGTGACCGGTGCGTCAAGTGGCGTTGGCGCTGCAGTTGCGAAGGCTATGGCTGAAGCGGGAGCAGCTGAAATCTTGCTGTTGGCTCGCAATGAAGATGCCTTGCAGAAGGTCGCTTCGGAGATCACGGAGCTTGGCTCCGCCGCGCGCCTTTTTCCCGTAGACTTGTCAGATCCCGATCAGACAGTGGCTACCGCACGTCGCATCATGAGCGACGTAGGCACTCCCGACATCCTGGTAAACAACGCCGGAAGCGGACAATGGAAGTTCCTCGAAGAGACAAGCCCGGCAGAGATAGAGGCCATGATGGCGCTGCCGTACTTCGCTGCCGCGTGGCTCA
>CAZCJY010000239.1:0-4163 GCA_964498975.1 uncultured Methylocystis sp. | reverse complement strand
CACGTTCTTCAGATATTTCGTCGGGAAGCCGCCGCCGAGATTGACCATCTGCAGATTGATGCCGCGCTCCGCGAGCTCGCGGAAAATTTCCGCGGCCGATTTCAGCGCGCCGTCCCACATGCGCGGGTTGGTTTGCTGCGAGCCGACGTGGAACGAGACGCCGTACGCAGTAAGCCCCAAACGATGCGCGTGCTCCAGCACGCCCGTCGCCATCTCCGGAACGCAGCCGAATTTGCGCGACAGCGGCCATTCGGCGCCCGAGCCGTCGCACAGGATGCGGCAGAACACCCTGGAGCCCGGCGCGACGCGGGCGATCTTTTCGACCTCAGCGATGCAATCGACGGCGAAAAGCCGCACGCCGAGCGCATAGGCGCGCGCAATGTCGCGCTCCTTCTTGATCGTATTGCCGAAGCTGATGCGGTCGGCCGTCGCGCCAGCGGCAAGCGTCTGCTCGATCTCGACCACGGAAGCCGTGTCGAAGCAGGAGCCGAGCGCGGCCAGGAGCGACAGGACTTCCGGCGCGGGATTGGCCTTCACGGCATAGAAGACGCGCGTATCCGGCAACGCCTTGGCGAAACCGAGATAGTTGTCGCGCACGACGTCGAGATCGACGACGAGGCAAGGACCATTGTCGCGGCCCGCGCGGCGTCGGTCGGCGAGGAATTCAAGAATGCGGTCGGTCATTGGTGGCCCCCTTGCGCGGCGAACCGCGCCCAGATCGTTAGCGTCAACGGACGCGCCGCTCCGTTCGCCCGCGCGCGTTGGAGACGCGACGAACGTCGGTTTCAGCGTTCCATGACCGCGTGAGCGCAAGCGCTCAAACGGCCGGCTGATGCGCCGTGGACTGACCCAAGCGGACCAATACGCGGATAAGCGCGCATGTGTCCGTAAGGACAGCCATCGATTGGAAGGGGAAGATCCCGATCCGCACGCCCGGCAAGAAAGACAAGCCTCTTCGGTAAGCCGACCTTTGGAGGGTCGACAGAGACGAAAAAGCCCGGTCCGTCGTTGCTTTAAGTCGCGATCCTCCGCAGAGACGGAGTTCGCCGGTTCGCCTCCGGCTGCCGGTTTTATGTTTGGCGGTTAACCGGCCTCTTGTCCGGATCCCCGCCGACCGACACACGACCACAGGCACGTGCGATTTGGGCAAGGACTTAGATACGCGCTTTTGTCGCCTTGACAAGCGCTTTTTGGGCGGCGCGCTTATTTTTTCGTCGCGACGACGTAAATTGGCCACGCCAGCGCGCTGGTAAGGGCCCGACGCGGCCGGCGCCTGGTTCTTGCGCAACCGACGCGATCTCGCTAGAGCAGCGGAGGACGCGCGCGGGCGCTTTCTCCGCTCGCAACTGGCGGCGGACGTTGGCGGATTCGGGAATGACGCACTACACACGGCGCCATATCATCGGCGCGCTTTCCGCCGCCGGCGCGCAATTGGCGCTTCCTCGCGCCGGGCGCGCGGCGAACGCCGCCCCCGCACCGCGATTCGGCTTCGACGCCGTGGTGCAGCGGGCGCGCGATTTGTCGCTTGCGCCTTTCGAGGATGCGAGCGCGTCGCGCTTGCCTGACCCTTTCGACGCGCTGGATTTCGACGCCTGGCGCGACATCCGCTTCAAACGCGACCACGACATTTTCACGGGCGCCGACGGCGGCTTCCGCCTCGAGACTTTCCACCTCGGCTTCCTCTACCGGCGCGCAGTTACGGTGAATATGATCCGCGACGGCATCGCCACGCCCATTCCCTATTCGCCGACGCTCTTCGACTATGGCCGCCTCAAGGTGGAGAAAGCGCCGCCCGTCAACACCGGCTTTGCCGGTTTCCGTCTGCATTTTCCGGTCAATGAGCCGCATGTCCACGACGAGGTGATTTCGTTTCTGGGCGCGAGCTATTTCCGCTTTCTCGGACGCGAGCAGCAATATGGGCTGTCAGCGCGGGCGCTCTGCGTCGAAGCGGGCACGAGCGCCGAGACCTTCCCGTTCTTTCGCGAATATTGGGTCGAGACGCCCGAGAAAGGCAGCAATCGCGCGACGATCTACGCGCTTCTCGACGGCGAGGCGGCGACCGGCGCCTATCGATTCGATCTTACCGTCGGCCAGGAAAGCGCGCTCGACGTGCAGGCGACGCTCTTCCCGCGCCGCGCGGGGGTGAAGTTCGGCCTCGCCCCGCTCACCTCCATGTATCTCACAGGCGAGAATGACCGGCGCGTCCGCGACGGCTTCCGGACGGAGCTACATGATTCGGACGGTCTCATAATCCATACCGGCGCCGGCGAATGGCTGTGGCGTCCTATCGGCAATCCGCCACGCGAGCGGATCACTTCTTTTCTCGATCCGAATAATCGCGGCTTCGGCCTGCTGCAGCGCGACCGCACCTTCGAATCCTATCAGGATCTCGATCTTGCCTACCAAAACCGCCCGAGCTATTTCGTCGAGCCCATCGGCGACTGGGGCGAAGGCCGCGTCGAATTGATCGAGCTGCCGACGCATGACGAGACCAACGATAATATCGTCGCGAGCTGGGTGGCGGCAAAGCCGCCGGAGCCCAAGAAGTCCTTCGCCTACGCCTATCGCATCACGGCCGGCCTCGACATGCCGCGTCTTGCGCCGAACGGGCGCGTCGTCAACACTTTCGAGGCGCCGGCGCGCGCGCTCGGCTCGAAGGAGCCTTACGATCCCGACGCGCATCGCTTCCTCGTCGATTTCGCCGGCGGCGACCTTTCCTATTACGTCGCCGATCCGGGCCAGGTCGAAGCCATCGCGACGACAAGCGCCGGGCGCGTGCTGCGCGCGAGCGTCACGGCGAATGCGCATATCGACGGGCTGCGCGCGCTATTCGACGTGGCGGTGAAGCCCGGCGAAACGACGGATTTGCGTCTGTTCCTGCGCGTCAACGGCCGCACGCTGACCGAGACCTGGACCTATCCCTGGACCGCGCCGGCGGCATGAAGCCGCTCAATCGTCCAGGCTCTTCAGCCGCGCCAGATCGAAAGCCTCCACGTCGCGCAGCAATTCGATGAAGGCCGTCGCCCAATAATCCGCGACCGCTTCGCCCTTCTCGGCGCTGGCTTTCGACGCGTCGCCCATCGCGCCGGCGGGCGACAAATCCTGCGCCATCCAGCCGAAGCCCGCCGGACGATCGGCGCGCAGCCAGGCAAAGTCGCGCTCGAAGTCGAGGGTCGCGGGCGGGAAATTCTTGGCGCGCGCCATGTCGACGAGTTCAGGCCGAAAAGCCAGCATCAGCGAGGTCTCGATCTCGCCGCCATGAATGCCGTGACACAGCTCTTGCTGCGAGAAAAGCCCGTCGGGATAGCCAAAGCGCGCCCAGGAGGCGACGACCGCAAGCGCGCCGAAGCGGGCGCGAAGATCGAGCGCGGACTGCGAGACGAGCCCCGAATTGCCGCCATGCGAATTGAGCAACACGCACTTCTTCACGCCCGCGCGCAAGACGCTTTCGGCGATTTCCGAAAGCACGCGCGCCGCCGTATCGTAGGAGAGCGTCAATGTGCCGGGAAAGTCGCGATGCTCGGTCGAGACGCCGACCTTCTGGATCGGCAGAAAGACGGCGTCGAGGTCTTCAGGCAGCCGCGCCGCGACGCGCTCGACGCATCCTTCCATGATCATGGCGTCGACGCCGAGCGGCAGATGCGGTCCATGCTGCTCCACCGCCGCGACAGGCAGAACGGCGATGACGCGCGACATGTCATGCGCGCGCATGTCGCGTAGCGAGAGCTCGGACCAGAAGGGCGACGGGAGCATGGCGCGCAGCATAAGCGCCTTCCTTGCGAAGGGGAATGCGGCGCGGCAGCGGCGTTCCTAAATTATCTAAAGCCCGGTCAATTTCATGAAGAGCTTTTGAGCCATCTCCGCGACGGGATATTTGAACAAAAAGAGGGGCAGCATCGGCAGCAGCGCCGCGACGAGGATGGCCGCCAGGAGACGAATGCTGACCGGCGCCATGCGCATATTGCGCACGATCCCGACGCTATTGCTGAGGTCAGCAAGGGATTGAAGGTCCGGGGAGCCCAGTAATGGCTCTGGGGATCCAGACGCGCCGCCGAGCCATTTGCGCTCGAAATCGACCACATATCGCCCCGCGAGCTCCATATAGTCGCGCAAGCCTCTTTCTCTGCATTCCATCAACTTGAAAGCGAAAATACATGGCGGAC
>CAZCJY010000238.1:0-4168 GCA_964498975.1 uncultured Methylocystis sp. | reverse complement strand
CGTCCCGTCGGCTTCTGGGCGACGGTGGAATGCGCGATCCTCAACACCTTCCAGGCGCGCTGGCAATATGGCGCGGAGGCGATCGGCGCGGGCTTCGCCCAGGGCAAGAATATGATGTGGCGGCGCGATGTTCTCGACCGGGCGGGCGGCGTTCGCGCGCTGGCGAGCGAAATCGCCGAGGACGCGGCCTCGACCAAAGTCATCCGCGCGCAGCGCATGGATGTGCGCCTTGTCGACATGCCCTTCGAGCAGCCGCTCGGCCGCCGAACCGCGCGCGAGGTCTATTCCAGACATGTGCGCTGGGCGCGGCTGCGGCGCGCCACCTTCCCGGCGCATTACGCGCCGGAATTCATGAACGGCAGTTTCGCCGCGATCGTGCTCGGCGCTTATGCGGCCCTGCAGTTCGACGGCGGCGTCTCCGCCGTTGCGCTCACCGTCGGACTCATCGTCTCTTCGCTGCACGGCGGCGAAATCTGGCTCGCGCGCGTCTGCGGCTTTCCGGTCGACTGGCGCACGCCTTTCGCGCTGATCATCCGCGATCTGATGCTGCCCGTGATGTTCATCGACGCGCTGCTCTATGATGATTTCGTCTGGCACGGCGCGGAGATGAGCGTGCGCGAGGCCGAGGAGACGACGGGCTAAGCCAAGTCGACGGGCTAAGCCAGGTCACTCCGCCGCAGCATGTTGTTCAGGCAGGCCGCGCGCGACGCGTTCGGCCTTGAGCAACTCCGCCACCAGAAAGGCGACCTCGATCGCCTGCTCTGCGTTGAGGCGCGGATCGCAATAGGTGTGGTAGCGGTCGCGCAGATTGTCTTCCGAAATGGCGCGGGCGCCGCCCGTGCATTCGGTCACGTCCTTGCCGGTCATTTCGAGATGAATGCCGCCGGCATAGGCGCCTTCCGCATGATGCACAGCGAAGAAGCCGCGAATCTCCGACATGATGCGATCGAAAGGCCGCGTCTTGTAGCCCGCCGCGCTGATCGTGTTGCCATGCATCGGATCGCAGGACCAAACGACATTGCGGCCTTCGCGCGTCACCGCGCGCACCAGCCCCGGCAGCGAGTCTTCGATCTTGTCGGCGCCGAAGCGGCAGATCAGCGTCAGGCGACCCGGCTCATTTTCCGGATCGAGCGCGTCGATGAGGCGCAGCAGCGCGTCCGGCTTGAGGCTCGGACCGCATTTCAGCCCCAGCGGATTTTTCACGCCGCGCACGAATTCGATATGGGCGCCGTCCTGTTGCCGCGTACGGTCGCCGACCCAGAGCATATGGCCTGAGGTGGCGTAATAGTCGCCTGTGGTCGAGTCGACACGTGTCAACGCCTGCTCGTAGCAAAGCAGCAGCGCTTCATGGGACGTGTAGAAATCGGTGCCCCGCAGCTCGGGGTGATGCTCGGGATCAAGGCCGATCGCGCGCATGAAGCTGAGCGTCTCGGTGATCTGGTCGGCGAGCTTCTGGTAGCGTTCCGACTGCGGGCTGCTCTTGACGAAGCCGAGCATCCAGCGGTGGACGTTTTCGAGATTGGCGAAACCGCCCGCCGCGAAAGCGCGGATGAGGTTCAAGGTCGCCGCCGACTGGCGATAGGCCAGCAGCTGGCGCTGCGGATCGGGTTCGCGCGCTTCCGGCGTAAAGGCGAGATCATTGATGATGTCGCCGCGATAGCTCGGCAGCTCCTGACCGCCCTGCTTTTCCATCGGCGAGGAGCGCGGCTTGGCGAATTGGCCGGCGATGCGCCCGACCTTCACCACCGGCGAGCCCGCGGCGTAGGTCAGCACGACGGCCATTTGCAGAAAGACGCGGAAGAAGTCGCGGATATTGTCGGCGGAATGCTCGGAAAAGCTTTCGGCGCAATCGCCGCCTTGAAGCAGGAACGCCTTGCCGGCGGCCACGTCCGCGAGCTGCCGCTTCAGATTGCGCGCTTCGCCTGCGAAGACGAGCGGCGGAAAGCCGGCGAGCTGGCGCTCCACATCGGCGAGCGCCGCCTGGTCCCGATAGACCGGCGTCTGTTCAATCGGCAAACTTCTCCAACTGCCCGGCGACCAGCGTTCCACTTTCCCAAACTCCGCAAAATCAGCGCCTCGGCGGGCGCCCGGCGGCCGTCCTCGCGGCGACGCCAGCGGCGCTTATAGAGGATAACGGGCGCGAATGCGACCCTTTGGAGGGCCAGAGCGCGGCCGTCTCCATTGGCCTTGCGCCCGGCCTGCCGCTATAAGCCAAGGCGACGAGAGCTTGAGGGGCCGAGGGCGGCGATGCCGTTCATATTATCGCAATTCATAGAGGCATGCCGCTGGCTTGGCGCGTTGGTCGTGCTGGCGGTGCATACGAACAATATGTTCGTGAACCTCGCCGACATCATGACCGCGCCGCACGGGCCGTTGGTTTACGCCTGGTGGTTCTATGCGGCGTTTGAACTGGGTCACCAGGCGGTGCTCGCCTTCTTTGTGATGTCGGGCTATCTCGTCGGTGGCGCCGTGCTGGCGCATATGCGCAAAAGCCAGGACTTCCTGCGCGAATATTTTATCCATCGCGTCTCGCGCATCTATCTCGTCGTCGGACCGGCGGTGGCGCTCACGCTGGTGCTCGATTCGATCGGTCGCGCGATCTTCGCTGACAGCGGCGTCTATGATTGGCCAGTGTTCAAGGGCCATTTTTCGGCGACGCTTTTCCTCGCGAGCTTCGCCAATCTGCAAGGCATCGCCTTCGACTATTTCGGCACCAACGGACCCCTATGGTCGCTCGCCTGCGAGTTTTGGTATTACGTCACTTTTCCGCTGCTGCTGCTCCCCTTCGCGCGCAACTACCCGCTGACGCTTCGCTACGGCGGCTTCGCGCTGGGCGTCGCGCTGTTCATCGCGCTTTCGATTCCGCCGAGCTGGTTCAAATTCGGCTATATTCTTTGGGCGATGGGCGCTTTCGCGACGCTCCTGCCACGCCCGATCATCAAATCGCGCTGGCTTGCCCTCGCGATCTATGCGCTGGTCGTCGTGCTGATCCGCTTGCTCGTGCGCGGGCCGATCCTGATCGCGCACCCTTGGCTCGCCGACGCCACGGATCTCTTCGCTTCAGCGCTGTTCACCATCGTGCTGCTGGCCTTCCGCTATGGGCCGCACGAAGGCTTCTCGCTGCTTCGGCCGAAGTTTCACAAGACGCTCGCCGATTTTTCCTTCTCCCTCTACAGCATCCACATGCCGATTCTGATCTTCGTGCGCGCGGCGGCGGGAACGGCTTTTGGCCGCGACTGGCCGACGCAACTCGCGACGCCGCAGCATTTTGCGCTGGCCTTTTCGGTCATGGGGATCGCCATCGTCGCCGGCTATCTCTTCTCGCGCGTCACGGAGGCCAAGACCGGCGCGGCGCGGCGCAAGCTGCGCGCGCTGCTCGACAGAATCGCGCCGGTCTCGCAGCAATCGACGCGAACGAGCGCGCCGTCGCATTGACCTCAGCTTTGGGGCGGATGGCGGCGCGAGGGGGCGCGCAGGGTGACAAGCTCTTCCGCCATCGTCGGATGCACCGCCATTGTCGCGTCGAAATCGCGTTTCGTCGCGCCCATGCGCAGCGAGATCGCGACGAGTTGCGCCATCTCGCCCGCCTCCGGCCCGAGAATATGGGCGCCGACCACGCGCTGGCTTGCGCCGTCGACGACAAGCTTCATATAAACGCGCTCCGCGCGCCCCGAGAGCGTCGCGCGCATGGGACGAAAGGACGTCTCATAAATGTCGACCGCGCCATGCTGCGCGATCGCGCTCTGCTCGGTCAACCCGACAGTTCCGATTTCGGGCGTCGTGAAGACGGCGCTCGGCGTATGGTCGTAGTCGACGGCCGTCGGCGCGCCGCCAAAGACGCTGTCGGCGAAGGCTTGCCCCTCGCGAATGGCTACGGGCGTCAGATTGAGACGATCCGTCACGTCGCCGACGGCGTAAATGGATTCGACATTCGTGCGCGAATGCGCGTCGACGGCGATTGCGCCGTTTTCGCGAAGAATGACGCCGGCGGCTTCAAGGCCGAGATTCTGCGTCATTGGCCTGCGTCCGGTGGCGATAAGCAGGCAATCGACCGTCAGCGGCGCGCCATCGCTCATCTCTGCCTCTAGGCCGCCAACGCATTTCGCAACGCGGGTCGGCAGCGCGCCGGCGCGATGCGCGACGCCCGCCGCCTTAAGCGCTTCGGCTA
>CAZCJY010000237.1:0-4186 GCA_964498975.1 uncultured Methylocystis sp. | reverse complement strand
CGCGCGCTCCGGCGCCACCAGCGTCGGCGCCTTTAGACGCAGCGCGATCGTCCACGGTTCGTCGAGGCCCGCGGCGAGGACGTCGCCGGATTTCGCCATCGCCGCAGGCGCGCGCGCTTCGCCGACGACGGCCATGTCGAAACCGCCGGCCTTGAACGCCAGCGGCGCGATCGCGAGTTTGCGGCCCTCCTTGTCCCATGTCGCCGCGCCGGCGATCTTCTCGATCATCACCGGCTCGTGGTCGGGCTCGTCCAAGCGGAAGTAGCCGCGTCCGATCTCCATGCGCCCCGACGCTTCGAGCACGTCGTCGTCGCGGCCGAGCGCGAAACGCAGGTCGAATGCGAATGGCGCATCGGTGTCGAAACCTGCTGTGCGGAATCCGCCGACGAGCGCGATCTCGTCGATCGAAAGATCGCGCAACTGCGCCTGGAAATCACGCCGAGCGCCCGGCGCGCCTTTGGCGACGGCCACCGCCGTCCAGCGCCGCGACGGCCCGTTCGCCGCCAGCGAAAAGCGCATGCCGCCGCCGCCCTTGTCGAGGCTGAGCGTGACGTCGTCGTAGCGGATGACGCGGTCGATGGTGCGATCGTCGATGACGAGACGGCCATGCGCGACGCCAACGCGATCCAGCGCGCCGATGGGACTATCCGGGCTCGTCGCAAGGTCCATCAACCCGCGCAGCGCGCCCGCCGCCTCGCGTAGCAACGCCACGCGTTCGACCCCCGCCCCGGCCGCTGTCTGCGCCGGCGCGTCTTGCGCGCCGCCAGCCGGGTGCGGACGCGTCGCGGCGACAGGGCCGGCGCCGGCGGAGACGGCGATGGCGCCGTCGGGCGTCACCGACAGCCGCAAGTCCAAATCGAGCACTTCCAGCCGGCGCGGTTTTATCTGACCGATCAACAGGGAACGGAAATCCAGCGACAATTCGGCGCGCGGCGCGGCGAGAATGGCGCGACCGTCCTTCTTGACCACGAGGTCGCCGACAGAAAGCGTCGGCCCATGATCGCCATTGGCGAGGGATGCGGTCCTGAGCGAGAAATTGTAGCGGCCATCGGCGAGCTCATCGAGCGAATCGGCGATCCGCGGCGCAAGCCAGGCGAAGGCGATCGGCCCTTGGGACAGGACGAAGAAAAATCCGCCGACAATCAGCGCGAAGAGGAACACCGCGCCAAGCGCAGCCAGCATGATGAGACGCGGCACGCCGCGGCGCGGCGCCCGCAAAGACGGCAGATGTAAAGGCGGCAGACGCCACGACGCCTGCCGTAGCCGCAAGAAGGCGCGCCGCGCCAAGGCGCCGACGCGCTCGCCGCCGCTATGCTCGCGCCCCATCCTTTCGGTCAATTGGCCTCGCTCTTGGCGTACGCGCAGGATCGGCGCGGATAATACGGGGCCGGTCTTGCCGGCTGGCGCGCAGTCTGCATTCTAACGACTGATTTTAGCTGCAGATGCGACGAAAGGAAGGCGCCATGACACTAACCGCCGGCAAGGCCGAGGCTATCCTTAAAGAGGGAGATGCGGCGCCCGCCTTCGATCTGCCCGGGGCGGGCGGCGAGAAGGTCTCGCTCGGCGCGCTGAAGGGCAAGAGGGTCGTGTTGTATTTCTACCCCAAGGACGACACCTCCGGCTGCACAAAAGAAGCAATAGACTTCAACGGCTTACGCGACAAATTCGCTAAAGCGAAGACGGTCGTCGTGGGCATGTCACCCGATCCCGTCAAGAGCCATGACAAGTTCCGCGCGAAATACGAGCTGTCGCTGCCGCTCGCGTCCGACGAAACGAAGGAAACGCTCGGCGCCTATGGCGTCTGGGTCGAAAAGAGCATGTACGGCCGCAAATATATGGGGGTCGAGCGCTCGACCTTCCTGATCGGCGCCGACGGCCGGATCGCGAGAATATGGCGAAAGGTGAAAGTGCCCGGCCACGCGGAGGAGGTGCTGGCGGCGGCGAAGGCGCTGTAGCGCCCGCGCTCGCCTACGCGCCTCAATTATGCTCGTGCTCGGCCTTGGGCGCGGCGTCGGCCGGCGCGCCCTCTCCAGCGGATTTCTTGGCGATGAGCTTCGCCATATCCTCCGCGCCCTTCTTGGCGGCGGCGAGGTCCGGCTTGGCGGCCAGCGCGGCGTCGTAATCGGCCTTGGCGCGGGCGAAGTCTTTCTTAGCCCGTCAGGCGTTGGCGCGATTGACCAGGGCGCTGACATATTTTGGGTCGATCTTCAGCGCCGCGTCGAAATCGGCGATCGCCTTGTCGAACTCGCCCTTGGCGTAATGGCAGGCGCCGCGCCCGTTCCGCGCGGCGGCGAGCTTGGGATCGCGTTTGACGGCCTCCGAGAAATCCTCGATCGCTCGGTCGTGATCGCCCTTGGCGTGATGCAGCGCGCCGCGCGCCACGTGCGGCGCGGTTGATTTCCGGTCGAGCTTCGCCGCTTCGCCGAGATCCGCGAGCGCCTTGTCCACGTCGCCCTTGGCGCGCCGGATCGAGGCGCGCGCGATGAAGGCCGCGGCGTTCTTATTGTCGAGCGCGATCGCCTGATCATAGTCCGCGAGCGCCCGGTCGAGATCGCCCTTCGCCTGATGCGCCGCGCCGCGGGCGGCGAGCGCCACTGCCGATTTGGCGTCGACCTCCAGCGCCTTGCCGAAATCCTCGATGGCGCGGACGTAGTCGCCTTTCGCCTGATAGGCGCCCGCGCGATTGACATAGGCTGCGAGCCTGTTGTGCGGCGTCTCCTTGTCGATGTCCTGGATCACTTGCGTGCAGCCGGCGATCCGCGCATCCGGGTCGGGAGCGCGGCACTCGCTCCACGCGGGGCTGACGCCGCCCTCATGCGCGGCGAAGGCGGGCGCGCAAAGCAGGCCAAAAGCGGCAAAAAGGGCGGCGGCGGACGAAGGCCACGCGGCCACGCGCGCGACGACAAAGAAACGCTCATTCATGTTCTGGACGTGGCTCCCCGATAAAGAGTGGCGGCGCATGCTAGCCCATTGGGCGCCGGCTGCAACTCGAAATATCGTAAGCTCGGCTTTGCGATTCTCTTCTCGCCGATCAACCGGAGGGCTTTCATGATCGTCTCGACCACCAACGACATCGCGGGCTATCGTATCGTGCGCCATCTCGGCCTCGTGCGCGGCATCACCGTGCGCTCGCGCTCGGTCGTCGGCAATTTCTTTGGCGGCATCCAGACGATTTTCGGCGGCAAGCTTTCCGTCTACGTCAATCTCGCGGAGGCGACGCGTCAGGAGGCTTTCGAGCACATGTGCCAGCACGCTTCGGAAGCCGGGGCGAACGCCGTCGTGGCCATGCGCTACGACGCCAATGAAATCATGGACGGCGTCACCGAGGTCTTGGCCTATGGCACGGCGGTGATCGTCGAGCGCGCATGACCGGCATTTCCTCGCGCAAGAGGCGCTTCAGGGCTTCAGACTCGGCCGAAAAACGTTTAGAATAAATCAAATGAGCTTACTGACCACAAACGACGAACTGGCCGCGGTCTGCGACCGTTTCGCCGGGCATCCCTTTGTAACCGTCGATACCGAGTTTTTGCGGGAAACGACGTTCTGGCCGCGAGTCTGCGTCATTCAACTCGCCTCGCCCGAGGAGGCGGTGGCGATCGACGCCCTCGCCGATGACATTGATCTGACGCCATTTTTCGCGCTGATGGCCAATCCGGACGTCGTTAAGGTGTTCCACGCGGCGCGCCAGGACCTTGAGATCATCTGGCGTCTGGCGCGGCTGATTCCGGCGCCGCTGTTCGACACCCAGGTCGCCGCCATGGTCTGCGGCTTCGGCGAGCAGGCGTCCTATCTCGAACTCGTGAAGGCGATCACGCGCGCCAATCTCGACAAATCCTCGCGTTTCACCGATTGGTCGCGCCGTCCCCTGTCGGCGGCCCAGATCGAATACGCCATCGCCGACGTGACGCATCTTCGCGACATATACACGGCGTTGCGCGCGCGCCTGGAGCACGCCAATCGGCTCGACTGGCTCGTGGACGAGATGCAGACGCTGACCTCGCCCGCGACCTATGAGCAGCATCCCGATAACGCCTGGGAGCGCCTGCGCCACCGCGCCCGCAAGCCGCGCGACCTCGCGGTGCTGATGGAGCTCGCCGCCTGGCGCGAGAGCGAGGCGCAGACGCGCGACGTGCCGCGCTCGCGGGTGCTGAAAGACGACGTGCTGATCGAAATCGCTCAGGCGGCG